>CAIRNV010000079.1 GCA_903880005.1 uncultured Verrucomicrobiota bacterium
CATCTTCAACTGCCGATTGAGGTCCCGTCGGATCGTCCCGGCTACGCCCCGGCCTGATGGGTCGCCTCGGAGGCATCCCATGATGAAGCTCATCCTGTGGATGGTCGCCCCAGCCGTCGCCTGCGAGCTCGGCTTGGCGCTGTGGAGGGGGGTTCAACGTCGCCATGACCGCCGTTACGTGTGGGTGTCCGCGCTCCTGCGAACGTTTGTGTATTCCCCGACGCTCTTGGGGGGAGGCCTCCTTGCCGTGCCCATGACACTGGGCGGCACGGTCCTGGGTTGCCTTCTCGAGCGGAGCACTTGGGAAAACGCGGCGGTCCATCTCCTCTACGGCATCCCGGAGATCATCGTGTTCGCGGTGGCCTTCGCGGTGGCGGACCGGAGACGTCGCCGCATCGATGGCGCACCTCCATGCGTCGGCTGAGCGCACCCAGCTTACCATCTTGACCGGCCCTTCCCTTACCCAGAAACCATCTTCAACTGCCGATTGAGGTCCCGTCGGATCGTCCCGGCTACGCCCCGGCCTGATGGGTCGCCTCGGAGGCATCCCTGGGCCCGAACAAGGATCGGGCCAGGAACGCAAACACGACGGCGGCAACGCCCATGAGGCCTGCATACAGCAGGAATTCCATCGAGCCGGACGCCTTGAGCACGGCGGTGTTGAGCCGGGTGAGGGCCGCAACGAGGAAGTTGCCGAGGGCGGTGCAAAGGAGCCACAGGCTCATGACAAGGCCTCGGTGACGTTCCGGCGCGTGGCCGTAGGCAAACTCCAGCCCGGTGGCGCTCACCAGCACCTCGCCCAGCTCGAGCACCGTGTACTGGATCATCTGCCATTGAAGTCCAAGCGTCGCGCCGCCCTCGATCTGGCGCTGGATCCCGGCGCAGAGAAGAAAGGACAACACCGCGAAGCCGAACCCGGCTTGCATGCGGGCCAGTGGCGAACCGGCACGTCCGCGCCGCGCCATCCATGGATAGACAACAAGGGTGAGGATGGGGACCCAAGCCAAGACCAGCAGCGCGGAGAATGATTGCATGCGCTCGGCATCGACCCGGTACCCCAGCACGTTGAAGGGCGTCATCTTCTCGCCCTGCACGACCCAGCTCGTGTTGATTTGATCGTAGAGCGCCCAGAACACGGGCACGGGCAGCAAGACCAACGCGACCTTGGAGACCGCCTTCCATGCGCCGTCTGACCCGGAGGGCACGGCCGACGCCAAGGATGCAGCGGACGCCACCGGCACGCGGAAGTAGTGGCGCGAGCCCGCCCAGAAGACGATGGCCGCGACCCCCATGAAGGCCCCGGGTATGCCAAAGGCCCAACGATGCCCGTAATGGTCGCGAATCCATGGAACGAGGGCGAAGCCGAAGAACGCCCCGAAGTTGATGGACGCGTAAAAGAGCCCATAGACCCGGGCGAGATGTTCCTTGCGCCCGGGCTCGAACTGGTCGCCGACGAAGGCGGACACGCAGGGCTTGATGCCGCCCGCACCCAGGGCAATCAAGGCGAGGCCCACGAGGAGCCCGGACCGCGAGGCGTCCGTCACCGCAATCCATCCGTGCCCGAGGCAGTAAAAGATGGAAAGCCAGAGGATGGTGCGGTAACGGCCCAGCCAACGGTCTGCGAGGAACCCGCCCAGCAGCGGCAGGAGATAGACGCCGGTCTTGAAGAGATGCAGCGCCTCCTTCGCCGGTCCCTCGCCCATCCCCAGCGTGTTCTTCAGGTGCAACATCAGAATGGACACCATCCCGTAGAACGAGAAGCGCTCGCAGGCCTCCATCGCGATGATGAAGGGGACGGACCGGCCGGGGTTGCGAGGGGGGCAGGGGTTCACCGGCAGGCCTCAATACGTGGCGCGGACGCGATAGAAGCGGGAGGCGGGCGCGCCGGGGGCGTCGTTGACCGTTACGGCGGGCAGGTTGAGCGAGGGCGCGTCGGACGGGAGGCCTGCGCCATCGAAGACGGCGGCGGGGAGTTCAGTGGGTGGAACTTGCCTCAGGACCTGCCACTGGGGCGGGAAGACATCCGTGAACTCGACCACGTTGGTGCGGCCGGCGACGGGGTTCCATTGCACCTGCGTGGCCCCCGTGGCGTCGCGAGACACCCGAACGCCCAGGAGCGTCACGTCGCAGAAAACAAGGTCGGGGAGAAGGACGACGCGGCCGCCGGCCGCGTTGAAGCCCAGGCGCGTGACGGGCAGCTCGCCAAAGGGGGAGCCGACGTTGACGATGCGGTTGGTGACGGTGTCGGGGACGTTGGTGGTGATGGGGTAGGACTTGTACGAGTTGAGGCGGTTGAAGGTGTCCAGCCCCCGGATGACGCGGGCGAAGACGGTGAAGCCGCCGGAGTTGTTGGTGGAGTCGAGGAAGGTGTTGTCCTTCAGGTTGAAGAAGAACTCGGACGTGGCGGAGTTGGGATCCGAGGTCTTCGCCATGGCGACGGTGCCGGCCACGTTGGAGAGGAAGGGGCCGACCTTGAACTCGTTGGTGATGGGAGGGCGGGAAGGAATGCGTTGGACGAATTCGTTGGTGGCACCCCGATTGGCGACCCGGTAGCCGCCGCCTTGGATGACGAAGTCGTTCACGGCCCGGTGGAAAAACATGCCGTCATAGGCACCGTCGGCGACGTAACGCAGGAAGTTGGTGGTCGTGATGGGCTTGGCGGAGTCGTAGCACTCGACCTCGATGTCGCCCACGGGCGTGCGGAACTGGATGACGGTGCCGGCGTCCGCGCGACGGGGGAACACCGGTGCCACGAGCACGATGAGGAGGGCGAGGACGCTAGCGAGGCGAGGCTTCATGACTTCCGGGTCGTGGCGGAGGCCGCGCGCATGACGCGGCGCAGTGGGCGGTCGAGGAGGGTGTTGTTGCAAACCAAGGAATAGCGGTGGCCGGGCCCGATGGGCTGGATGTCGAAGACGCCGCCAGCGCGTTGGATCACGAGGCCGCCGGCCGCGACGTCCCAGAGGCGGATGCCCCCTTCGACATACGCGTCGAAACGCCCGTCGGCGACGTAGGCGAGGGCGAGGGCGGCGGAACCCATGAGCCGGAGCTTGCAGACCTTGGGGGTCAGCGCGGCAAACAACGGCAGCAGTTGATCCAAGGATTGGCTGCTCTTGGCGAAGCCCACGGAAACCACGGCCTCGGCGAGGCGGGCCCGTCGGCTGACATGGATGACGCGGCCATTGCAGCGGGCGGGGCCGTCGGCCGTAGCCGTCCAGGTGTCGTCCATGAAGGGATCATGGACGACGCCCACGACCGTCCGGTGCCCGGTTGGGGTGGATTCCTGAAGGGCGATGCTGACGCAGGCGTGGGGGATGCCGCGTGCGAAGTTGACGGTGCCGTCGATGGGATCCACGACCCAACGAAACGGCGCGGCCTCGGCGACGGGGTCGATCCCCTCCTCGCCCAGGACCGGTATGGAAGGGAAAGCCTTGGCGAGGGACCGGGTGATGAGCTGTTGGCAGCGGACGTCCAGGTCGAGCTTGATGTCATGGAGGGCGACCTCGTTGACCTTCTTGGGCCGGGCGAGGTTGGCGCGCATGAGCTTGCCCGCCGCGAGCGCGGCCGTCTGGGCGGCTTCCAAGGCGTGTGAAAGGGCGAGGGTGGGCATCCGTTGGGTGATGAAATGGGGCGCGGGGTGGGTGGTGGGCTCGGGCTACTTGACCGGCGCGTTCTTGCCGGGCTGGGCGGGCTGCGCCTCGGGTTTGGGCGCTGAGGGCGACGGTTCCTTGATGAACTCACCGGTGAGGTAGGCGGTGAGGGACTCGCATTGCTCGGGGGACAACGGACCGCCCTTGGCCTGGGAGAAGGCGGGCATCAGGGAGCCCTCCTTGCCGTGGAGGATCCACTGGTTCCAGTACACGGCGGGATAGGTGGCGGGACGTCCGCGCAAGCCGGGCACCATGGATGCGCGGTGGGGGGAGTCGTGGCAGATGCCGCAGGCGGCGGCGTAGAGTTCCTTGCCGGACTTGCCCTTGGTGGGCTCGACATGGCACCGGGCGCAGTCGTTGCGGAAGACGGCCTGCCGGTCCGCCGCGGCGACCTGGAGGTTGCGGGAGCGGTTGGCGTTGCGCTGGAGCTGGTCGTAGGCGTCGTCGGGCATGACGGCTCGCACCACGAGCGGGAACGAGCCGGCGTCGGACACCAACGTGACCGTCTTGATGACGGTGCCGAACTTGCCAGCCAGGCTCATGGTGGCCCCGATCTCACCCCCCTGGCCGGGTGCAAGGATCCAAGGGTTTGCGGGAAGGCGGGCGGCGGTGCAACCGCAGGAGGTGTGGACGGAGGTAATGGTGACGTTGGTCGGAGAGGCGTTGGTGACGGCGAACGTGAAGGATGCCTCGAACTGTCCGGACGGGACGTTGAAGGTCTTCTCGCGCTTGTCGAAGCGCAGGGCCTGCTGGACGCCCGACGCCTGCCCGCCCGGCGCAGCGGGGGCAACGGGGGGTGCCTCGGCCCCGCACACGGTCATCGATGTGGTCGCGACGACGCCTGCACACACGCGGGCCAGATGGCTTCGCCCATGGAATCCACGCATGGGTGATGGATACCAAGGCGCATGGGATATGGAAGGCGTTTGTTCCCCGTGCCTTCGCCCGGCGGACCGCATGCGACATGCAAGCCTTGCTTGCGGCCCATGGCGGCATCGGTAGCATTGCGGAGCGGTTTTGTCTGGTTTGCCGCATACACGCTATGGAGCAGCAGAAGGTCTATTACTTTGACAACAATGCCACCACACGGGTCGCTCCCGAGGTCGTGGACGCGATGGTCCCCTTTCTTCGCGAGCACTGGGGCAATCCGTCGAGCGCCTACGGGTTTGGCGCCCGCGTGCACGGCCACGTCGAGGCCGCCCGGGAGAAGGTCGCCGCGCTGGTGAATGCGGATCCCAAGGAGGTGATGTTCACAAGCTGCGGCACGGAGTCGAACAACACCGCGATCCAGTCCGCGCTGCTCACGACCGGCAAGCGTCACGTGGTCACCACCAAGGTCGAGCATTCGGCCAACATCAAGTTTGGCGAGCACCTCCAGAAGCACGGCTACGACGTCACCTACCTGCCCGTCGAGTCCGACGGCTCGCTCGACCTTCACGTGCTCGAGCGATCGATCCGGCCCGACACGGCCATCGTCTCGGTGATGTACGCCAACAACGAGACGGGCGTCCTGTTCCCGCTCGAGGAAGTGGCGGCACTGTGCCGCAGCAAGGGGGTGCTGTGCCACACCGACGCCGTGCAGGTGCCGGGCAAGCTGCCCATCGACGTGAAGGCGCTGGGGGTGGACTTCCTGTCGCTGAGCGCCCACAAGCTCCATGCGCCCAAGGGCGTGGGCATGCTGTACGTGAAGCGCCGCACGCGCTTCGAGCCCTACGTTATCGGCGGCCATCAAGAACGCGGCCGACGTGGCGGGACGGAAAGCGTGGCCAACATCGTGGCCTTTGGTCGGGCGGCCGAGCTCGCCATGGCGTCCTTGAACGACGAGAACACGCGCGTCCGGGGACTGCGCGACCGTCTCGAAGGATGGGTGCTCTCCAACATCCCCAACACCGTGCGCAATGGCGCCCGCGACCCCCGCCTCCCCAATACCTCCAACATCGCCTTCGACTTCGTCGAGGCCGAGGCCGTCCTCATGTTGCTCGATCAGGTCGGCATCTGCGCCAGCTCCGGGTCCGCCTGCACCACGGGCTCGTTGGACCCGTCGCATGTGCTGAGCGCCATGGGCGTCGTCCCCATGCGTGCCCGCGGCTCCGTCCGCTTCAGCCTCGGCATCTACAACACGGACGAGGACGTGGATTACCTGCTCCAGCATCTTCCCCGCATCATCCAGAAGCTGCGGGACATCTCGCCGCTCAGCCCGGAGCATCCGGACAACGACCGCTACGACATCGAGGCCGCACGCCGGAAGCACGAGGAGGACATGGCCGCCACCGTGAAGGAATAGGCGAGTGGCCGAGGCGCGGGACCTTTTGACGACGCTGCTGCGAGACGTCTCGCGCAGCTTCTACCTTTCCCTTTGGCTGTTGCCCTCGGCCGTCCGCAGGCCCATTGCCCTCGGCTATCTTCTCGCCCGCGCCACGGACACGATTGCCGACACCACCCTCCTGCCGGTGTCACGGCGGTTGGCGGCCTTGGGGACCTTGCGCGGGCGCATCCAAGGCGAGATCCAGCAAGTGGTGGACCTCTCGGAATGGGCGGTGGACCAAAACGCCGACGCGACGGCGGGGGAGCGTGTGTTGTTGGCGCGCGTGGAGGAGGCGGTGACCGTGCTGGGCACGCTGGAAGCGTCCGACCGGGGACGGGTTCGCTCGGTCCTGGCGACGATCACGAGCGGCCAGGAGCTGGATCTCCAGCGGTTTGACGGGGCCTCGCGGCAGCACGTCATCGCCCTGCCGGATGCCGCGTCGCTGGATGATTACACGCATCGCGTGGCGGGCTGCGTGGGCGACTTCTGGACGCGCGTTTGCCGGGCGCACTTGTTTCCGGACGCGTCGCTGGACGAGGCCGCCCTGCTGGAGGATGGGGTCCGGTTTGGAAAGGGGTTGCAGTTGGTGAACATCCTGCGGGACCTCCCGCGAGACCTGGCCCAGGGACGTTGCTACCTGCCCGAGGACGAGCTTCGAGCTGTGGGATTGAAGGCCTCGGACTTGCTGGAGCCGTCGAACGAGTCGCGTCTGGCACCGGTGTACGGGCGTTGGCTGGAGCGGGCGGAGGGACATCTTTCGGCCGGGTGGCGATACACGACGACGCTGCCGCGGAGCCAGGTTCGCGTGCGGTTGGCGTGCGCATTGCCCGTGTTGATTGGGTTGCGGACGCTGGCGGCCCTTCGCAAGGGCGGCGTGCTGGATCCCGCCCGGCGGATCAAGGTCAGCCGCGCCGAGGTCCGGGCCATCTTGTGGCGCTGCATCGTCCTCCTGCCTTGGGGTCGTGGGTGGAACGGGCTGGCGGATTGGGCACGGATTCGTGGTTGAGGCGAGGGCGCGCGGGTTCGTAGCCTCTCGCCTTCATGACTCCCGCCGCCCAGTACCTCGAACGCAGCCGACGTCTCGTGGCACGCGTCGAGGACCAGCTCCCCGAGATACGCACCACGGCACGCTGGTTCGCCGAGACCATCCTGCGCGGCCGCATGGTCCACCTGTTTGGATCCGGCCATAGCCGCATCCTGGTGGAGGAAATGTGGCCACGGTACGGCTCGTTCCCGGGATTCAACCCCATCGTCGAGCTGTCGCTGAGCTTCCATAACCTCGTCGTGGGAGCCAACGGCCAACGGCAGGCCATGTTCCTCGAAAACGTCCCCGGCCTCGCGGCACGCATCCTGAGGAACTTCGACATCAGCCCCGACGACTGCGCGTTGGTGGCGTCCTCGTCCGGGTGCAACCTCGTGCCCATCGAGATGGCGGAGGAGTTTCGCCGACGCCGCGTGCGCGTGGTGGCCGTGATTTCGCGCCAGCATTCCGAGGCAAGCCGGAGCGCCAGGGCGGATGGACGCCGGTTGCAGGACTTCGCGGACCTCGTCCTGGACACGGGCGCGCCCGCCGGCGACGCGATGGTGAAGGTGGAAGGCCTCCACACGCCCGTGGCCCCGGGTTCCACCGTCGGCGGATGCCTCCTGATCAATGCCATCAAGGCCGAGGTGGCGGATCGCCTGACGCGCGCGGGCGAACCTCCCACCGTGCTCACGGCATCGGCATTGGTGGGCCGGGAGAAGGCGACCGAGTTGTTCGAGTCCGCCTATGACGAGCATGCGCGAAGGCTCGCCCGCCTCTATGCAAACCTTGGCAAGCCCCGTCCGCCGGCGGACCCCGCCCCGAGGGCCCACGGCGAACGCACCCAGCCCCCCAAGGACGACCGGGCTTTTGCGCGATCCACCGAAGGAAGGGCAGCCGACGACCCAAGGACCCCGCGTCGAAGCGACCGTGCCGAGGATGCCTCCTGGAGTCCCGGCGAAGCACCGGCCCGGCATGGAGGCGCGCGATTTCAGGACCGGGGCCAGTCATCGCGCCGGTCTGGAAGGCGGTGACCCTCCGCACCCCTTGCGCCCAGGAGCCTCGGCCAGCCCGCTCCGCCACGGACGTGCGCTATCGGATGGTCCAGTCCGACCGGTCGGCGGGGTTGGCCCAGTGCTGCATGTCTTGCAGGGCCGCCCGGTTCAAGGAATCGGCGTGGCCATCCACGAACGCGGAAACGGCGCGGTTGCCGAACCTTGGGTGAACGTTGCCCCATGCCTCCGGGCCGTCCGCCGGGTTCCATTCCACGGCCCACCGGCGCGCGGCAAGGAACGGGGGCTTCACCGCGTAGAAGCCATTGACGATCTTGCCTTCAAACGGACCACGGGCCGACGTGAAGATCATCAACCCGTCCGGACGACGGACCTCGGAAAGCCGCATGACGCAGAAGGGTCCGAATCGGGCGAAGGCGGCGGGAGTGGGGGGCAACTCGATGTCGTCACCGCCCACGAAGACGGAATTGATGCCGAGGGATGGGAAGACGCTGGCGGCGTAAACGCCGATCATGGGGTCCTCCATCTTTTGAAACTGTTCCAGGAGGCGGCGATTCTCGTTCGCGTACATGACGCCGAAGCTCTTGCCCAGGTAGGGCGCGAGGCGCCAGGGGTATCGGGCGTTGATGGGATGAGGGATCGCGCGGCCCTGGAAGTCCTTGGCCTCAAGGCCATGCCGGTAGCCGGGGAGGACGACATCGTTGTGGTCACTGGCGTAGAGCTGCCATGCGATCATCAACTGGCGGGCGCTGGACACCTCGTTGGCTTGGGCTGCCTTGTACTTTGCCTTGGCCAGCGCCGGAAGCAGAAGACCCGCCAACACCGCGAGGATCGCCACGACCACCAGCAGCTCCACCAAGGTAAAGGCCTGGGGGCGACGACGCGTCGCGAGCAAGACATGGCGGTGAACATCACCCATCACGGGGTCAAACTATGCTGGTTTCCATCTTTTGCCTGCAATGGGTTGCCCGATGCAGGTGCCGCGTTGCCATCGGCCGCACGGCCACGAGCCGTCCCGGCAGCATGACCAGTGCCGGCCGCCCGCTTCAAGGGGCGCTTTCCGACCCGTCGGGCTCCGGTGCCTCGCCGCCTCCCACGAAAGGGATTCGCCCGCCGCCCCATGGCGACGGCCTGACCTCGACCCGGGGCGCACCGGGCCGACCGGATTTCAGGTTGTTGCGGGACCGCGTCCTTGGGAGGGTGGGTTGAATCCATGGGATCCGAAGGCAACAAGGCGCGGGGTTGGACACGGCGGGTGGCCGGGTGGCTGGCGGCCAGTCCGGCGATGCGGCCGGGGCGGCGGCTCATGGAGGCGAACTTCCAGGACTACCACATGCCGCTCAGCAAGGTGGGGAAGGTCCTTGCGGGCACGTGGTTGATCCTGCGCGACCACGCCGACGGGTTGTTCCCGCCCACGTTTGAGGATCAACAAAAGGCCTACCAAGGGGAGATCGACTACTTCGCTTCCATCCCGGGTGCCGCACGTGAGCGGATGATTGCCGACCACGTGGTGAAGCCGTTCTGGAACAGCGCCTCGTTCGGCAAGTACGCGGCGGACCTGACGCGCCTCATGGGCGTCTTCGAGGAATTGGGGGTTCCGGCCGACGGTCGGTTGCTGGAGCTGGGATGCGGATGTGGTTGGATGGCGGAATTCCTGGCCATCCGGGGCCACGACGTGACCGGCACGACGATTGCACCGGACGACGTGGGCATTGGGGAAAAGCGGGCGGCCGCCCTGGTGACGAGGGGGCTTCCGCCGAGGCTTCGGTTCCGGGTGGCGCCGATGGAGACCGTGGATGAAGCCGTGAAGGACTTGGGGCCGTTCGACGCGACGTTTGTCTTCGAGGCCTTGCATCATGCGTATGACTGGCGGAAGTCGATCCAGGCGGCCGCCCGGACGTTGCGACCGGGCGGATGGCTGGTGTTGGCGAACGAGCCCAACTTGGCGCACACGTTCATCAGCTACCGCGTTGGGCGGCTGACGAACACGCACGAGATCGGGATGAGCGGGTCGGCGCTTCGCGGGGAGATGACCGCCGCCGGGCTGCGGGACATCCGGGTGTTTCAGCCGCGATGGGACAATGGGCTGACGGCCCACTGGTTGGCGGGGAGGATGCGGTAGGGATGGGACAATGCGGCACGGATGCTGCTAATTGGGGAGGCTCACCCGGGGCAAAAAGTTGATCCGACCCATGTTGGAGCGGGGTCTTCCCGGGCGGTATGGGCGGGTCGCCTGCACGGGATGGCGGCTCATGGACGACGGGAATTCAAGGCGTGATGGGGAGGCGGTTGAGGCATGGCGGACGACAAGATGCAGCTTCAGCGGTGGGAGTTGAAGTACGTGATCCCGGAGGAGACGGCACTGGGGATCCGGGACTTCGTCAGGCCGTACCTCGAACTCGACGAGTACGGCGTCGGGCGGCCCAACCTCTCGTACACGATCCACAACCTGTACTTGGACTCCGACGACCTCGCGATTTACTGGGGCACCATCAACGGCAACAAGAACCGCTATAAATTGCGGTTGCGGTTCTACGAGGACAACCCGACGGCCCCGATCTTCTTCGAGATCAAGAGGCGGATGAACGAGGCCATCCTGAAGCAGAGGGGAGGGGTCAAGCGCGCGGCGGTGGAGTCCGTGTTGGCGGGGCAATTGCCGGGGCCCGACGAGTTGGTGTCGGGCGATGCCAGGCAGGTGGCGGCCATCCAGGCCTTCCTTCGGCTGATGTTGGCGGACCATGCGGCTCCCACGGCGCACGTGCGATATGAGCGGGAGGCATGGATCAGCCCGTTCGACAACTCGGTGCGGGTGACGATGGACCGGGACGTCATGATTGCGCCGGAGTTCGTGATGCGGTTCACGGCGGAGATGGACCAGCCCACGTGCGTGTTTGGCCGGTTGGTGATCCTGGAGCTGAAGTTCTCGGGGCGGTTCCCGGACTGGTTCAAGGAGTTGGTGCGGGTGTTCGGGCTGAGGCAAGGCTCGGCGTCGAAGTACGCGGACGGGATTGCGAACCAAGGGGAGCGATATTTTTGTCGCACCGGCGGCACCCTGCCGGCACCCTGCGGCGTTTTGGAGGCCGAAGAGCGAAAACGCGAGCGGCGGGAGCGGCTGGCTGAGTTGCTGGCCAAGGCTTGAGGCAACGGCGGGATGATGGATTGGATACAGCGCGGCGACTTTGGGACGGCACCGGACGACATCCGTGGGATGTTGCTTGGGTTGGCCGTGGCCTTTGTTTGCGGGCACGTCATCTCATGGACCTACATGGCGTGCCACAACGGGCTCAGCTATTCGCGGGCCTTCGTGAATGCGTTGCTGGTGCTGTCCATGATCGTCGCCTTGGTCATGATGGTGATGGCCAACAACATGTTGGTGGCGTTCGGCCTGATGGCGGTGTTTGCCATCGTCCGCTTCCGCAACATCCTCCGCGACACCCTCGACACGACCTACATCCTCTCGAGCATCACCGTCGGGATGGCGGCGGGGACCAAGAAGTTCGGGACGGCGGTGGTGGGGACGGGGTTGTTCGCGGTCGTGATGTTGTACCTCTACTGGACGCAGTTCGGTGCGAGACACCGGCATGACCTGGTCCTGAACCTGCATTGGGGAAGGCCGGTGGGGGAGTTGGGGGACCTGGGTTTGCTGCTGGAACGGCATGCGCGTCAAACAACCCTGGCGAGCCAACGGGCATCCCAGGGGCAGGAGGGGGCAGACTTGTCCTATCGCTTGCTGCTCCGGGACGCGGGCCGGGCCGATGACCTGCTCTCGGAGCTCAAGGCTTTTCCCGGTGTTTCGCGGGTGACGAGCATGCGGGCGGCGGAGGAGTCGGAGGTTTAGGCATGGACAAATTGCCCCCCATACCGACGCCGCCCGGCACCGCGTTTCGTGAACTGCGGGTTCGGATCGTGCCGTTCATCGCCTTCGCGTGCGTGGCGGCGGCGATGGTCTTCCTGTGGCGCGGTTATGTCGGGCCTTCGTCGTGGGTCGGGGAGGTGCAGATGGTCCGCACCGTGGTGAGCGCGGTGCAGCCATCACGGTTGACGAAGGTGCGGGTGGGGATGCTGGACCGGGTGACGGCGGGCCAGCCCGTGGCGGACTTGATAGCGGCGGACCCGCGGTACTTGGAGGCCCAGGCGGCGTTGTCGCGGGCCCGGCTGGAGATGGTGGTGGCGAGCGTGGGGCCGCGGATCCGGCTGGACAACAACCTGATCAGCTACACGACCTTGAGGATGAACTGGCTGCGCCACCGCGTCGATTTGGCGGAGGCCAAGGCGCGGTTGGCGTTTGCCGAGGCGGAGGCGGACCGGGCGCTGCGATTGTCCAAGGCCACGAACGGCGTGCCCTTTGTCAGCCAGGCGGAGTTGCAGATGGCGCAGCGGAACCTCGATGCGCTCCGGGCGGAGATCTCGGAACGTCAGTTGCTGGTGCAAGAGGTGGGCGGCCAAATCGAGAAGATGGGCCCGGGCGAGCGCCGGATGGACGAGGACGTGCCGGCTTCCATCGAGGCGGCGCTGGCCGTGGAGCAACGGGCCTTGGAGGCGGTGGAAAGCCAGTTGAACCCGACCGTCCTGCTGTCGCCCATTGATGGATTCGTGAGCGTCGTCCACCGCCAATCCGGCGAGGCCGTCCAAGCCGGAGAGCCCATCCTGACCATCTCGTCCGCGCGGGCGGAGAAGATCATTGCCTATGTCCGGCAACCCTTGCAGCAGCGTCCGCAAGTGGGCATGGCCGTGGACATTCGGTCGCGGTCGGAAGGACGGATGGTGGCTCGGGGCGAGGTCCTGAGCGTGGGCGGGCAACTGGAGCCGATCCTGCCGGAGTTGTTGAGCTTTCGGCCCTCGGGGTTGCCTGCGGTCGAGTACGGCCTGCCCGTGTTGTTGACGGTCCCCCCGGAGCTGGGATTGATCCCTGGCGAGGTGGTGGACCTGTCCCTGGCGCGGTAGCGGTGCCACGGCGGGCCCGGATTTCCGCTGTTCATTCGACGGCGAAGGCAGTTGGATAAAGGGGTTCGATGGTCTTCATCACACCATGTTTTTTGGGCCGCACGAGGCCTGTGTCGTGGGCTTTGCTCACCGGCTTGGTTTGGGCCGTCCTTTTGGGCACGGCCTTGCGGGCCCAGCCAGTGATTGAGACCCAACCCACCGGCGCGACCCTCTATGAGTCCCAGTCGGTGACGCTGAACGTGGTGGCGTCGGGCACGGCCCCATTGGGATATCAGTGGCGGATGATGGGGACGAACCTACCGGCCCAAGTCCTGCCGTCGTTGACGCTGACCAACGTGACCTTGGGCTCGTCGGCGTTGTTTGACGTGGTCGTGACCGATCAAGCGGGCTCCGTCACCTCGGCCCCGGTGTTGGTCGTGGTGCTGTCCCGTCCGGTGCCGTTCCTGGGATTTGGTGCGTATGCAGCAAGCCCGTCGCCTTCGATTCCCGTGGTGTACACGGCATTTGGTGGGGAGACGAACGTCGCATTTTCCATCGCCTACGATCCCCAGAACGTGGCTTCGCCCCGCTTTGTTTCCGCGCTCACGAACCTTGCCGGGACGGCGGAGATTCAACCCGGGACCAACGGGCTCGTGGGCGTGCAAGTCACCCTCGCCGGTGGCTCGGCTTTTCCACCCGGCCCGAGCACGCTCGGGACCGTCGTCTTCGACGCGGTCGCGGGAGCCGGTCGTTACGGGGCGGGAATTGGCCTGACCAACGTCCCGCTTCCCTTGGCGGTCGGGCCGATTGGCGGGACCAACTTCACCCCCGGAATCCTTCCGCCGGAACCCGTCGTCCGGTTGCTGGACGCCTCGGCCACGCCCTCGTTGGACGGGCAGTCGGGATTGTTCCTGCATCGGCTGGAGATTGGGAATCCCAGCCGGACGACGAACGCGACGGTCGAGGTACGGGTGGGTGGGTTTACCAACGACGCCGCCGGCCATTTGATCCGGGTCTTCAATGCCTTGGGCACGAACTCGCTGGGCGAGTGGCGCGTGTTTGCCAAAAACCTCCTTCCCGGCGAGGCGCGGGCGCTAACGGTGGAGTTTTACGTTCCCGACTTGGTTTCGATCCCAACTCCGACGTACGCAGCCGGTGCCTTGGGCACGATCAGCGACCCAAGCGTGAGCGCCCGGACGCTGCTGGTGGAGACGGTGCGGGCGTTCACCAACGCCGCCTATCCTAACGGGGCCATCCTGATCGAGTTCCCGACGGAGGTCGGACGCCGCTACTACGTGCAGTATGCGCCCACGACCGAGGGCTTGGTGGGCCCAGCCGGGCAACGAAAGACCGCCGAGCCCGCGATCTTGGGGACGGGCTCCCGGGTGCAATGGGTGGATTACGGCCCGCCCAAGACCGATTCGCCTCCCGGCGCATCGAATCGTTTCTACCGGGTTATTTTCGGCCGATGACCCCATTCCTGACCCTTCGACCTTGAACATGCGAAACCCATGGAGCCTCGCCGGTGGCGGCATGTCGGCTGCCGTCCTCGTTGCCGCAACCAACGCCGTCCACGCCCAGGAACTTCGGCCGGCGCCGGGTTTTTGGATGCGCCTGGGCGGCAATTTCCGCACGGGCTACTCCGTCAAGTTCAGCGACACGGCCGCCCCCGCTCCAACGGGGCCCGGGTTGTTTTCCAATGGATTCGTCCAGCCTTCGGTCAGTGGCACCAACGCGCCCTACACCTGGAACTGGGGCTACAACGAGGCCTCGCAGGTGCAGGGCAACACGCTCGTGCTGGAACGATTCGACTCGCGACCGCGAGTGGGTTCCTTGGACGGGGGCAACGATGTCTTGCTCGGGGGCGAGTTGCGCGCCGGGTTCGAGGCCGTCCGCTTCGAGTGGCTGGACCGTGAGATGAGGTTTGGATTTGAGGGTGGCTACTCGATGGGAATGCTGTCTTCGAGCGCGATGGGGAGCGCCGCAGGCGCGGCATCCTTTACCCGCGGCACCTATTCGCTGGTCGGGCCGGGCGGGGTGCCCATTTTGGTTCCTTCGGCGCCCTATGCCGGGACGTTCAATGGTCCGGGGCCGCTCATTCCATTGCAGCCCTTGGCCCTCGATACGATCACGAGCGCCGGGGCCAGCTCGTCAACGCGGCTGGGCTTGGACGCGACGCTGCACACGTTCCGGGTGGGGCCTTACCTGGAGGCGCCGTTTGGGAAGCGGTGGGTGGCAGGCTTTGGGTTTGGCTACAACACGGTGTTGCCCGACGCGGAATTGCGGATTCGTGAGACCACGACCTATCCGGGTACGGCCTTGGGGCCGACGGAGGTGGATCGGACGGTTCGGAGGTCCGACTGGCGCCCGGGGGGATACGCGGAAGTTCGGGTGCAATACGAGTTCAACCGGCGGCTTTCGGCCTTTGCCGCCGCCGAGTTTCAGGTGAATCAAGACCTCGTTTTTGGCGCGGCGGGGCGACAGGCACGGATTGAGATGGGGACGGTGTACGGGGGCAGCGCGGGCGTGCGGTTGGCGTTTTGACACCAGGCCGGGTCATGCGCCGAGTTGTGTCGCCCACCTCGCGAGCTTGGGATTTTCGTCTGGTGACGGTGGTCGCGTCGGGTTGGGCGGTGGCGGTTGCGACGGGCTGCGCCGGAGGCGCTCGCCTTGCGCCCGGCGGTGTTCCGCAGGCGGTGCCGTTCGAGGCCATGCCTTCGCCCATCCGGCCCTTGGACCAAAGCGTGGGCCGGGTGCTGCGTGTTCACGGAGGGCTTCGTTTCGTCGTGGTGGACTTTAGCCTGAGCGAGTTGCCCGCTCCCGGGACACGATTGGAGGTCCATCGGAACGGCATGCGAGTGGGCGTCTTGAAGGCGGGCCATTTCAGGAGGGAAACCACGATGGCGGCGGACGTGGTTTCAGGGGAGGTGGCGGAGGGGGATGACGTTCGGCCGGAAATCGCCGATTGACCGGCTTTCGAGGCGGGCGGTAGGTTTCGAGTTCCTCGCGAGCAAATTTATGATCGGGACGATTCGCAAGCATTCGGCCGTGTTGTGGTGGATCATCGTTGTGGCGGTGATCGTCAGCTTTGTGGTGTGGATTGGCCCCGCCGGCTCGGCGTTGGGCGGCCGCGCCACGACCCGCGGGGAATACGGCGACGTGGACGGCCGGCCCGTGAAGCAGGGAGCCATCCAGGACGCCTATCGCCAGGCCATGCTGCGAGAGCGCCTGCAACGGTCCCAAGGTGCGATGCCCGACGAGGCGCGCGTGCAGATGGCGGGCCAGATGGTGTTCGCCGATTTCAAGATCGCCTCCATGGGGATTGTCGTGAGCGACGAGGCCTTGGCGGATTTCATCCGCGAGCGTTACAAGGACCCGGCCACGGGCCAGTCACGTTATGCGAATTTGGTGAGCGAGCTGACGGCGATCGGTGCCCGCGAGGAGGACATGCTCGCGATGGAGCGGCGCGGGATCGGCCAGTCCGTGCTGGCCGACGTCCTTTCGATTCCCGAGGTGCTGATGACCCCGCGGGAAGCCGAGCAGGAATACCGTCGGGAGCGCGAGGAGGTGTCCGCGAGCGCCGTTTTCTTCACCGGCACGAATTTCTTGTCGCGGGTGAGCGTGACGCCGGAGGCGATTGGCCGGTTCTTCACCAACCGGATGGCGAGCTACCAAGTACCGGAGAAGTTCGTGCTGGCCTACCTGCGCTTTCCTGGATCGAACCACTTGGCGGCTGCGGAAGCGGAGCTGGCCCAGATGCCGGACCTGACGAACCGCATGGAGAAGGTGTACGCCCAGCGGGGCACCAACGACTTCGTGGATGATCAAGGGGCGACCTTGTCGAAACCGGCCGCCATGGCGCGGATCCGTCAGGAGGCGGCGCGGGAGTCGGCCAACCTGAAGGCAAGGGAGGCTGCGGTGGCCTTTTACAACGAGCTTTCCCAAAAGACGCCCATCAAGCCCGACACGCTGGAGGCCATGGCGGCTCAGCGAGGCTTGAAGGTCGCCATCACCCAGCCGTTTGCTCGGACGGACACGCCGGTTGGGCTTGAGGGCCTCCCAGGCGTCGGTTCCACCGTCGAGTCGCTCCTGGGCGAGACCCCGCTTTCCGAACCCCTGATTGGAGCCGACGGAGCATACCTGCTTTCTCTCAAGGTTCGCATCCCGGCATCGACGCCCCCATTGGAGGCCGTTCGGGCCCGTGTGACGGAAGACTTTCGGCGACAGGAGGCCTTGCAGGCGGCGCGCACGGCGGGGCAGGCGTTCCAAGCGGCCGTGACGAATGCGTTGGCCAACGGCAAGACCTTTGCCGAGACGGCGGCCGGTCAACGATACACGGCAGTGGACCTGCCCGCGTTCAGCCTCTCATCGACCACGGTGGCCGGCTTGCCTCCGGTGGCCGACCTCGCCTCGTTGAAGAACGCCGCCTTTGCCTTGCAACCCGGGCAGGTTGGCAACTTTGCCTTCAGCCGGGATGGCGGCTTTGTGTTGTACCTGAAGGACCGCAAGGCCCCGACCCCGGAGGCCATCAAGGCGGGCCTGCCGGCTTACATCGCCGAGCAGCGCAGCCGCCGTGCGCGGGGCCCGTTCGTCCAATGGTTCACGACGGAGTGGGAAAAGAGCGGGCTGCGCCTCGCCTTGGAGCCGCGTCGCGAGACGAATTCGATGTCCATGCCGAATTAGGGTCGGGCGACGCCGCGAGGCCAGAAAACGGCCGGTCCTTCCGGCATGGCGGATACTTGGGCTTCCACCCTGAGCCTGACCGATCCTCCTGGCAGGGAAGCGACGGCGCAGCAGGTTCTTTCGCAAGACGAGGTGTGGGCGGGTTGCGGGCCTGTGAGAGGCCCGCAACGAGCGGAGGACGAAGTTCTTGCGGAGGAGGATCCGGCAAGCACGACCGATCCAACTGGATCGTTCTGGCCAAGCCCCGCCCTCCGCGCCAGGGCACACGGTGGCGACATGACTGCCCTTGGCTCGCCTTGGAACCCCGTCCAACCGCCGCTTTGAGGGCCAGCGGACCTCCGCATCATTTTCCACCCAAATGGATCGTCCCGGTTTAGGGACGCAGGCGTTTGAGGAGGATTTTTGAGTTACGACCCGAGGCCTCGTAACGCTCGCGGCGGGCGATGGGGAGGACATCTGGCGTGGCCTCCCCGTAGCCGGCCTTGTTTTGGAACCACGTGAAGGCCGTGGTGGACAGGGTGAAGAGCTCGGTGATGCCGAGTTCCCGGGCACGGGCCTCGACAAACTGGACGAGCTTGCTGCCGATTCCTTGGTTTTCGTGCGAGGGGCTGACGTACAGGAAGGCCAGCTCGCCTTGCTGTGTCTCGGGATAGGGATGGAGGGCGACACAGCCCACCGGGTTCTTGTCGATCTCGAAGAGGTAGTAGTCCCCCATTTGGCGTTCGATGGCCGCGCGGGTGCGCTTCATGAGCTCGGACGCTTCCATGGAGGCCTTGGTCAGGTTGATGAGCGTTCGGATGTCCTTTTTCTGGGCGCGACGCACCTGGGTGTATTCATTGGCGTACACGAGGGTGCCGATGCCTTCGTTGGAGAACACCTCGGAGAGGAGGGATTCATCCACGGTGCCATTGATCACATGGACGCGAGGGACCCCCGCCTCGCAGGCGGCGACGGCATGACGCGCCTTGGAGATCAAGTCGGGGCGCAAATCCGATGGGTTTCCGAGAAGCGCCTTGAGCTCGGACACGAGGACTTGCCGTAGGAGCCGGCCTTGATGCTGCAAGCCGTCGGCGGTCGTGAGGTAGAGGAGCTTGACGGCCTTGAGTTGCGAGGCCAATGCGAGGGCGACGGCGTCGGAGTTGACGCGGTAGGTCTTGCCGTCGCCGTCGAAGCCCAACGGCGGGACGACCGGGATGATGCCCTGGGAGAGGAGGCCTTGAAGCATCTCGGTGTCGATGCGCTCGACCTTGCCCGTGAACTGGTGGTCGATGCCGCCGACGATGCCAAACGGGTGGGCGATGACGGCATTGGTGGAGACGGCCCGCAGGTCGTTGGCGGAGAGTCCCTCGAGGATCTCGTGCGTGAGGCGGTTGGCGGCGGTGAGCGAGACCTGCAAGGTGGCGGCATCCGTGATTCCCGTGCCATCAAGATTGGATGGCGTGATGCCCCGCTCGGCACCGAGGGCGGCGATCTGCAAGGCCGCGCCATGGACCAGCACGATGCGAATGTTCAGGGAGCGCAGGACGGCGACGTCGAGAAGCAGGTTGGGGAAGTTGTCATCCGTGACGATCGCCCCGTCGATAGCGACCACGAAGGTCTTCTCGCGGAACCGCGGGATGTAGCGAAGGATGCCCCGAAGGTCAGTTGGCTTCACGTTTCGACAGGTGCCGCCACGGGATCGTCATGCATGGCGAGGTGGTACTACGGCCGAAGACGAGGCGCGAAAAGGCGAAAATGGGATGCGTCGTCCCGAACGATGCGGTGGGGGCGGTGTTGGTTGACGGATCTTCCCCCAGCACGCGCTTCGTCCCACGCCCAGCGTCCCGCGCGCGCACGGCGCTCAACGCACCCGTCGTCTTGCGGGAAAGCGTGTGCGTCATGGGCGGCCATGCGTCGCCCCGGGGAAGGCCCCGGGGCGACGCATGAGGCATGGGAACGCGAGTTCAGATGAACTCATTGACGATGGATTCGAGGAGTTCTTGCCGGCCGGACTCGAGCCCTTGGACCTCGGCGAGCGCGAGGGCGTGCTTTTCGCAATCCTCGAGTGACGCCTTGCCGGACTCGATGCGGGCTCCGATGCCGGAGTCCCAGGAGCGGTAGCGCTCGCGCACGAAGGCATCGATGCGGCCGTCCTTGCGCAGGGCGGCTGCGGCCTTGAGGCCGCGGGCAAAGGCATCCATGCCGGCGATGTGGGCGATGAAGAGGTCGTCGAGCTGGAAGCTCTCTCGGCGGACCTTGGCGTCGAAGTTGACGCCGCCGGCCTTGAGGCCTCCGTGCCGTAGGATACGGAGCATCGTGTGGGTGGTGAGGTAGAGATCCGTGGGGAACTGGTCCGTGTCCCAGCCGGTAAAGTAGTCGCCCATGTTGGCGTCAATGGAGCCCAGGGCCCCGGCGTTGGCGGCGACCTCGAGCTCATGCTCCATGGTCTTGCCGGCGAGCCATGCGTGGTTGACCTCGATGTTGAGCTGGAAGTGGGGGAGGAGGTCGTATTGGCGCAGGAAGTTGAGGCAGGCCGCGGCGTCGGAGTCGTACTGGTGCTTGGTCGGCTCCTTCGGCTTCGGCTCGATGAAGAACGGGCCCTTGAAGCCGATCTTCTTCTTGCAGGCAACGGCCATGTGCATGAAGCGGGCGAGGTGATCCATCTCGCGCTTCATGTCCGTGTTGAGCAACGTGGAATAACCCTCGCGTCCGCCCCAGAACACATAGCCCTGGCCCCCGAGCTCGTGGGTCCACTCCAGGGCCTTCTTCACTTGCGCGGCGGCGTAGCAAAAGACGTCGGCATGGCAGCTCGTGGCGGCGCCGTGGACGTAGCGGGGGTGGACGAAGTTCTGGGCCGTGCCCCAGAGGAGACGGACGCCCGTGTCGGCCTGGAGCTTTTTCAGCTCCTTGGCCACCGCGTCGAAGTTCTTGTTGGACTCGGCCAAGGTGCGGCCATGGGGCGCGACGTCGCGGTCATGCCAGCAATAGAAGGGTGCCCCGATCTTGGAGGTAAACTCAAACATCGCGCGAGCCCGTTGGATGGCTTGTGCGACGGTGCCTTCACCGGCCTGCCACGGGCGGTTGGCGGTGCCCCAGCCGAACATGTCGGCCCCCGTGCCGCGCATGGTGTGCCAATAAACCACCGCAAAGCGCAGGTGCTCCCGCATGGACTTGCCCTCGACGAGCGCGTCGGCTTCATAGTGCTTGAAGGCGAGGGGATTGGTGGATTGCGGACCCTCGAAGCGAATCGCTCCGACCTTCGGAAAGAACTGCTTACTCATGTGAATGGCAGTCCGGAACACTACGGGGGCAAGCACCAGATGAAAGCATGGACTTGTCCGAAGCGCGGCGACTGCCTGACCCCCTGCCCAACGACCTGGGGCAGTACCCGCGCCCAGCCTTCTTCGTGCCGTGCCGTTAACCCTCGCCCGGCACTGCTCCCACCGGTGTGCTCCCATCCCACGTCGCCACCCGCCATGACCCCGGTTCGAGGCCTTCCAAGGTGAAAGGGCCAAACCGCACCCGATGCAAGCCCAGCACCATGGCGCCCACCGCCGCAAACATGCGCTTCACCTGGTGGTGGCGCCCTTCATGAAGCTCCACCCGGGCGCGTCGGGTGCCCACGCCTTCCAATCGCGCCGGCAGACAAGGCCGGTCGTCCCCGATGGACAATCCGCCCGCGAACCCAGCCACCCATTCCTGACGCACATCACGGTCCAGCAGGACCACGTATTCCTTGGCCACGTGCCGCCTCGGGGACGTCCACGCGTGGACGAGGTCGCCATGGTCCGTGAGCACCAGCAACCCCGTGGCGTCCTTGTCCAGACGCCCGGCGGCGACCAACGGCGGATGTCGATGCCGCCATCGCTCGGGCAGGCGTGCGAAGACCGTCTCGCCCTCCCCTTCGTCGTGCGTGCACACGGTTCCAACCGTCTTGTGCAGCAGCACCACGATGCCGTCCGGGTGATCCACCGGATCGCCCTCGACCCGGACGGCCGACGGCAAAACCCTTCGATCCGGCGCGCGCTCGACGACGCCATCGACGGTGACGCCGCCGCGACGCAGCCATGCCCGGGCCTCGCGACGGGAGCAATACCCGCACGAGGCAAGCAATTGGTCGAGCCGCCGGGCCTTCTCAGGCACCCGGGTCGTTGTCTCGGATTCCATGCCGGTCACGCGCCCATCAGGTGGCGCAGCACCAGCAAGTCGAGGTCCTGGTAGTTGCGGTCGGCAATCAAGGCCTGCGCCTCCTTCTCAGGGTACGTGCGCGCCTTCTCCAGCAACGCGAGGAACGTGTCCCGCGAATTGGCAAGGTGCTTGAGGTAATGTTCCGGCTTCGTCGTCCGGAACGGGTGCACGTCGAAGCAAATGTACTCGCCGTTGCGCCCGTATTGGTTGCGTTCCAGCGCCCGGACCTGGTTGAACGCGACGCGCAGGTTGGAGGAACCGAAGGGCTTGTCCTGGTCGAACTTCAGTCCGTTTTGGTCGTTCAGGTGCAACGACCACAGCTTCCCGAAGGCCATGGCAAAGTCGATCTCGTCCGAGGGATCGAGGCCGGCGAGGATGGCGTGGGCCGACTCGATGAGGCATCCCACCCGCGAGGGTGCGTCCGTCAATTGGGCGATGGCCAAGGCATGCCCGATCGTGGGCAGGTAGGCGTGATCCATCGGCTCGTTGGGCTTGGGCTCGATGGCGAGCCGGATGCGACGGTCGTGCGCCAGCATGGCGTCGAGGGCTTCGACCAACAGGTCCACGCACCGGCGCGCGTCCTTCGACTCGCGCAGGTAGCTGCCCTCGCGGGCCAGCCAGAGCACCAGCAGGTCCGTCCCCAACACGGCGGCGATGTCGATGGCCTGCTTCGACCGGTCGATCGCGTACCGACGTTGCTTCTTGTCATTGCTCGTGTAGGCGCCATCGACGGTGCTCGGATGGAACCACAGGCGCGGCGCAACCATCTCCGCCGCGATGCCCTCCCCATCGAGCCTCTTCTTGAGCTCCTTGGCTTCCTTCAACACCTGCGCCGGGCTCTTCGAGTCAATGTCCGGCACCGCGTCGTCGTCGTGGAACATCATCCCGTCGAACCCCAGCTCCTTGAGTGCCGAGAGCTTCCAGTCAAATGACTGTGCCGGGCGTGTCTCGGGGCCGTAGGGGTCGCGCCCCTCGCTGAAGTTCCATGGGCCCGCGCAGAACCGATACGTGCTCCCCTTTGCCTTTGCCTTTGCCATAGCTTGTCGTGGAACCCTATCCGGAATCCCCGGATCAAGGCGAGCATCGTCTCCATCCCGGTTCACTCGTCCAGCAACCGACCCAGCAACGAGAGGTAGCCCGATGCCATCGAGAGGATTTCAACCACCACCCACACGCTCACCAACGCGTAGAAAAACCGCGGGCTCCATGCCCCAAGCCATCGCATTTTGCGAAACCCCTCCTCCTCGTGCCACCGCGCAAGCCGCCTCAGCTCTTGTTCCAACCGTCCGGACACCTCGCCCGCCGCGTAGCTGCCAACGAAGGCCTCCGGGAAAACGCCGGATGCGGCCACCAGCTCGGCGGGGGTGGCGCCCGACTCCAGCGGTGGTCGCCATGACGCCACGACGGATTCGATCGTTGCAGATCCACTCGCGCGCGCCGCCATGGGCCACGCCTCCGTCACCAGGACGCCCGCCGATAGCAACGCCTCCATCGCCCATGCCAGGCGCGACAAGGCTAGGTCGGCCCGCGCCTCGCCCAGCCATGGCACCCACATCAGCGCGCGATCGACCTTGCCGCGCCACGGATGCCATGGACGCAGCACCCAAACCGTCAGCGCCGCCAGCCCGTACAGCGACAGCAACAACCCCAGCGACCTGGAAAGGTAGGCCAACCCATCGCCCGACCTCACCCAAGCGGGTAGGGGAGCGATGAACGCCGTCAGGTGCAGGACGAGCATGGGATAGACGCTGGCATGCAGGATGGCCGCCTCGTTGTCCGCCCGCGTCTGGTAATGCCGCGCCAGCAAGGCAAACATCTCGTCCAATCGCCCAGATTGCTCGCCCGCTCGCACCAATGCCCGATCCAGCCCGCCCGCCATGCGTCCTCCAAGGCGTTCCAAGGCCTCTGAGCACGTCAACCCCTGTTCCAACCCCTCGATCAACCCGAGGGACAGCCGACGCTCTGGCGTGTCGGACGCCGCGTCGGCCAGGGTTTCGAGGCTCCGCCGCAGCGTCAGCCCCGACTTCAGCATCACGGCGAGCTGCGAACAAAAAAGAGCCCGCCGACGCAGGTCGGCGGGCGTGGGAAACCCGATCATGATCAGCCTCGCGCCAGAGCGGAAGGACCGCGGAGGCCTTGGAGGAAAACTAGGCGGCTCCCTCAACCAGGGACTTCAGGGCCGCCTTGGACTTCAGCCCGACGGTCTGGCCCGTCACCTTGCCACCCTTGAAGACCAAGAGCGTCGGGATGGACGAAATGCCGAACCGGACGGCCAAGTCTTGGTTGGAGTCGATGTCCACCTTGGCGATGCGCGCCTTGCCCTCGAGTTCGGCCGCCAGCTCGTCGAGCACCGGGGCCAGCATCTTGCACGGACCGCACCATTCGGCCCAGAAGTCCACGAGGACAGGAACCGGCGAGTTGAGGACCTCGGCCTCAAAGTTGGTCTGGCCCACGGTCACGATGTTCTTCGCTGCCATAAGAAGAGTTCCTGCGGAAGGCCCTATTGCTGGGTCACGAACCAATACTGGACCGCCACGGCGGCGATGCCGAGGAGGGCCGAGGCGAAGGCAAGGCCGACATCGAGGCCGCTCACCTTGCTGCCGCCCGAGGGCCGGGGCGCGGGACGCGCGGCCGGGGCGGGTGCGGGGGCTGCTGGCCAAGACTGTCACACCCAGAGCGAGTTCTTACCGAGCACCTTCTTGCACAACGGCACTGGCTTTAGGCTCTCGGGGGCGCACCGCTTCGTGGCGTGCCGAGACTGCCACCCCAACCGCGTCTTTGGCGGGCTCCCCAAGGACTGCGAGTTCTGCC
>CAIRNV010000080.1 GCA_903880005.1 uncultured Verrucomicrobiota bacterium
CGAGTTGCTGGTGCTGGCGCGGGACGACGGGCTGGCGTGGCACCTGGAGGTGCTGGATGGATGGGCTGGAGGGGGATGGAGGCGCGTGGAGGGCGAGCCGGAGCGTGGGGCGTCGATGCTGGCGTGGCGGATGCCGGTGGGGTTGGGGGAAGAGACGCGACTTTTGCGGTGGGTGCTGCCATGAGGGCAGAGGCGATTGAGATCACGAAGGTGAACAACACGGATTGATGGGCGTCCTGGGCTGTGGACGCATTCGCCATGGATGTGACCTCACGGGTTGGACTCATCCGTGCCATCTGCCTGGTCGCTCGGCACGCCTGAGCCGTAACGATGCAGTTGGATCCTACGTGCTTGCTTGATCTTCTTCTGCAAGAGCTTCGTCCTTCGCTCGTTACGGGCCTGGGACTGGCCCGTGCCTCGCTCACTCCTCGTCTTGCGAAAGGAATCTGCGGCGCAATCACTTCCCTCCCAACCGAATCGTTTTGGCCAAGGGGCAAGCCTCACGCCCGTCCTTGTACCGGGTCACGCGCCAGCCCAGCGCGGCGCGTGGCATGGCATCCCGGTCGCCTCGCGCAGCCGGGCGACGAAGCGTTCCACGCCTTGTCGGGCGGCCGCGTCGAGGTCGTATTGGACATGCCCGCCCAGGTAGGCGCGGCGGAAGGGCTCGTCGAAGTCGGTCGCCTCCCGCGCGATGTCGCCGATCCGGGCCAGTCCCATGCGGGCGGCGTCGGCGAGGAGACGCCGAAGCTCGCGGGGCGCGTCCCGGCGCAGCACCCATGCCGCGAAGACGAAGGGAAGGCGTTCCCGTTGCCACCATGCCTCGCCCAGGTCCCACCACGCGCGTCCTGGGTGCGCTCGGCGAAACGCGATGGCCGGGTTGCCAAT
Organism: uncultured Verrucomicrobiota bacterium; assembly: GCA_903880005.1. Lineage (GTDB taxonomy): Bacteria > Verrucomicrobiota > Verrucomicrobiia > Limisphaerales > UBA9464 > UBA6176. Next base: position 886 of record CAIRNV010000080.1, read on the forward strand.
GAGCAGCGTGGCCTCGTGGGTCTCGGCATGGACGGGCGATTCCAACCGCAGCAAGCGCGGCCGCAGCCCGGACGAATCCAGGAGAACCCGGAGCAAGTTGACGCTGGTGCACGAAGCGGGGTCGAGGTGGATGGCGGAAACCTGCTCCCAGGGCACCTGATGCGTCACGCCCACCGAAAAGACCGGGCCCCGACACAGGATGCCGACGTCGGCAAGGACCTGATGTCCATGGTCGCCCATGGCCTCCGTGATGGACAAGAGGGCGGCGTCGAGGCGCCCGGCATGAAGCTCCGACGCGAGCTGTGACGGCGGCAACCGGAGCACGTCCGGGAGTCCGTGCGTGAGCGGCGCGGCGTTGAGGTAGGGGACGGATCCGATGCGGAAGCGCGTGGCCATGGCTGGATGCGGCTCGCTCATGACTGGGGGCTAGAAGGGATCCGCGTCACCGGCCTCGTAGTCCGGGTGGTCGGAGTCGCGTCGAGCGGCGGACTTGGAGTGGTTCCTGCCCCAGACGGGCTTGAGCTGGATGAGTTCGACGAGCGAGGGCGGGACCTCGTCGAGGAACCGGCTGGGCTGCTGGTAGCCGTCGCCGCCCTGGACGGTTCGCATGAGGGGGTGGCACAGGTACAGCTCGCGCTCGGCGCGGGTGATGGCGACGTAGAAGAGCCGCCGTTCCTCTTCGAGCGCGTCCGGCCGATCAAGGCTGCGATGGGTGGGGAAGAGCCCGTCGCAGAGCATGATGACGAAGACGGTGTCGAACTCGAGCCCCTTGGCCTGGTGGACGGTGGAGAGGCGAAGGCGTTCGTCGTCCGGCGCGGCGGCCGACGCCTCGGCCTCGAGGTTGGTCTGGAGGGCGAGCTGAGCGAGGAACTCGGCGGCGGAGTGGAATTGCTCGGCGTAGGACTGTAGTTGCCCGAGCTCGTCGAGGCGGTTGCGTGAATTCTCGTAGCTGGCCTCGACGTAGGACTTGTAGCTGGACTCGACGATGTGGGCGATGCACCGGCCGGGGTGGTCGCGCCAGTCAGGGTCGGCGATCTGGGCGAGCGTTTTGGCCATCGCGTCCCAGTGGGGACTGGTGCGCTTGGGCATGGACTTGCCCATGGAACGAAGCGCGGCCGGCAGGCAATCCGACGGTCGCGGGCCTGGGGGCGGCCGGTGCGGAGCCTCGCCGTCGTTGTCCGACGGCGCGTTCATGGGCATGACGGGGATGTCGGCGAGCCGGGCCTCCACATGGACGCGGAAGAGTTCCCACAGCTTCTCGGCGCCCTTGCTTCCGACGCCGGGCAGCATCTTGACGAGCCGATGGAACGCGAGTTCGTCGAGGGGGTTGACCATCAGCTTGAGGTGGGCGGCGACGTCCTTGATGTGGGCCTGCTCGAAGAAGCGAATCCCGGACGTGATGTAGAAGGGGATGTTGCGACGGGTCAGTTCCATCTGGAGCTCGAGGGCGTGGAAGTGGGAGCGGTAGAGGACGGCGATGCGCTCCAGGGGCAGGCCCTCGTCTCGCAACTGGAGGATGCGTTGGGCGATGAAGAGGGCTTGCTCGGTGCCTGAGACGGCCGGGACGACGGCCGGCACGGGGCCCTCGGGCCGGTGGGCATGCAGCGTCTTCTTGAACTGGCGCTGGTTGGCGGCGATGGCGGCGTTGGCCACGTGGAGGATTTGCGGCGTGCTGCGGTAGTTGGTCTCGATGCGAAACACGCGCGCGCCGGCGTGGCGCTTGGGAAATTCCAGGATGTTGGAGAAGTCCGCCCCCCGCCACGAGTAGATGCTCTGGGCGTCGTCGCCCACGACGGTGAGGTTCCGGTGAAGTCCCGCCATCAGGTCCACGAGGGAGGCCTGGAGGTGGTTGGTGTCCTGGTATTCGTCCACGAGCACGGCCTGGAAACGTTGCTGGTAGAGCGTCCGGATGTCCTCGTGCTCCGCGAGCAGACGTCGCCACAGGACCAGGAGGTCGTCGAAGTCCATGAGGCCCGCCCGCCGCTTCCGTTCGGCGAAGCGTTGCTGGATCGCCGCGATCTGGGGCGTCAATGGCGCAAAGGTCGGGTGATCCTGCGCCAGCACGTCCGCGAGGGACCGACCTGTGTTGGCCGCCGCCGAGAAAATGTCCCCCAGGGCGTCCGCCTTGGGGAACCGGGTCGCCTTCACATCCACGCCGGACTCGCCGATGCACGACCCGAGGAGATCCTTCACGTCCTCGCGATCCGCCACGGTGAAGTCCGGCCGGTAGCCCAGGCGGTCGGCGTGCAGGCGGAGGATGCGGAGGCCGATGGAATGAAAGGTGCCCCCCCAAAGCTGGGGAAGTTCGCCGCCCAGGAGGTTGCCGACGCGCGTCATCATCTCCTTGGCGGCCTTGTTGGTGAAGGTGAGCAGGAGGATGCGATGGGGCGGGAGGCCATTTTCGATGAGCCAAGCCACGCGATAGGTCAACGTGCGCGTCTTGCCGGTGCCCGCGCCGGCCAGGACCAAGGCGGGCCCGGGTGGCGCCGTGACGGCCTCGAATTGCTGCGCATTGAGCTCCGATGCGTAGTCGATGCGCAGGCTGGGCCCCGGCCGGTCCATGTGCAGGTCATACTCGCGAGCCATGGTCCGCAGGCTATGCCTGAGAGGGCCGGATGGCAGGGGATTTCTTGACCGGATCCGTCCCATGGCGCCGCGGGCCCGTGCCGCCGCGTGACGGCATGCGGACATCAGCGCTCACCACGAATCGCTTCCCGCATTTCCGAAGGCAGGGCTTTTTTCCCACCGGTTTGGTCCGCAACTCCGCTCGTTCTGGAAACGCCCGCGGGTAGGTTTGGTTCCATGTTCGCGGTTCACAACATGGTTATTGCCAAGGCCTTGGAAGACGTGACCATGACGCCGCCGGGGATCTTGCCCGGAACCTATGATGCATCGCGATGAACGATCGTCTGGGGTGGGGACGACATGGAACGGCCAGAGCAGGGCCTGGGAATCTTGGAAGCTGCTTCTCGCAACATTGCCGCCAAAGCCAAGGCTCGTGGCTTGGTTGCTCTTTCCACTGCGTGGAGATGTGTTTGCCGACGAGTTGAGGGTCTTGGGCCGCTTGTCCGACAAAGCCAGTCCGGAGCAAGTGGCGTGGACGAAGGACTACCTGTCGCACCCGAGATATAGCAAGGGAACCCTCGCCCGGAGGCTTGGGCTTCGTTGCCGGGTGAGCTTGCTGGCGGCGTGGGCCCAAAAGAATGGGATCACGACCGGTCCATCCGCATCGTTCCGGGCTGGCGCTCAAATGCCTTCGTCGGGGAAGTAGTACTCGACATAGCCCAGCATCATTTCCTCGAAGGTTTGCTCGCCCCAGCGGACCTCGCGGGATGGATCGGGGTTGGCGGGGTTGCCGTCGCTGTTGTCAAACCACGCCGTGGCCCGAAGACGGCTGCCGGACGGCACTTGGAGCGGTTGCGCGAGCCGATAGCTGAGCTGCCAGTTGAAGTCGTAGCGGGGCACGTCCAGCAAGGTGCGCGACGTGCCCTCGGGGTTGATCCAATCGAAGCGGAACGCCTTCCCGCGGACATGCATGTGCGGCATGAGCGCGAGCACCCGCGCCTCGCGCGGGACCGGGAGCGAGGCGGACTCGGGATGGTTGGCTGCGCCCGGCGGGATGCGGAGCATGGGGTTCGCGATGCCCACGACGTGGATCCGATGCCGGGGTGGTTGGGTGGCGAACCGGAACGCGATCTGCATCTGGTCGTTCGTCGCGGTGCCGTAGGGGGTGTAATGGATTTGGAACCGGAGGCGCGTCCCGGCCGGCAGGGGCTTCGCGAACCCCTCGGGATAGACTTGGAAGGTGTTACCGGGCACGTAGGCCGCGAAGAAACCAATGGTGCCGTCGCCGCTGTCGTCGCCGGATCCCCGCGCGCGTTGGCCCGGAGGGCGGGCAAACACGAGCACGTGGTGGACGGCCGCCTTGGCCGTGGGCCGGATTTCCACCGCCGTCACCCACTTGTCCTCGGACAATGCCGTTTCAATCGTTGCCTTCTGGTACGGCATCACGCCATCGGCGGGGATGCTGAAGGCCTTGGGCAAGGCGTACACGACGTCGGGCTTCCCAATCATCCAGTCCCCCGGGCTCCTGAAGGGCAGGGGCGCCTCCGCCGGGTTGCCTTCCGGTCGAGGCCCCGCCAACCAGGCCAAAAGGTCCCGCTTGTCGTCTTCGGGGAGGGAACGGTCGTTGATCCATGGCGTATGCGCCTCGTCCTTGGCCCGGGCTGCAAACCACGGCGGCATGGCGCCCCGCTCCACCTGCTTGATCATGGCCCTGGCATGGCTGGACGCCGAGCCATGCGTCTCGAGCTCGAACGGCGCCGGCCCCCCCGCGTGATGACATTCCACGCAATGCGTCTGGAGGATGCGTGAGACGCGGTTGTGGAAGGTGACCTCGGCGACGGCGGGGGCCGGGACGGACCCGCCGCTCTCGAGGTCGCAACCAGGCGCCGTGGTGGCAGCGAGCACGGGCCTTTCGCCACGGTCCACCGCTTCCAACGCGCGCACCAACGGCTTCTCCCGGGCCTCGGCCCTCGAATATCCAAGCCCGTATTGATCGTCCACCGCGCCCCGGTACACCACCGTCCCGGCGGCGTCCGTCACGATCGCCTCCGTGGTGCTCCTCAACCCCAGCTTGCGCGCCAAGCCACCCGTGGCATCGCGCAGCACCGCCGACTTCCACCCCGCCTCCGCCGCCATCGACCTCAGGTCCGCCTCGGTGTCAGAGTCCACCGCGGCCACATGGACAAACTCGAACCCGCGTGCGGACCATTCCGCCGACAGACGACCCAGCGCGGGTGCGTACTTGCGACTCAACGGGCAACTGGTGGAGGTGGCGACGACCACGCGCCCCTTGCCTTGCGGACGGACATCCAGGTCCACCATGCGTCCATCCAAGGCCTTCCACGTCCCGGCGCGCAGCCAACGCCCCACGCCCAGCTCGCGCGCGGGAACGGGCATGAAGGCTTCCTTGGCCTCCTTGGCGTCCACCCTCGCCTTGGCCCCCCCCGGGCTTCCTTCCTCCGACGACCGGGCGCCTTGGGGCCGCGCCGGCCGCGCCCAGCGACGCTCCGCGCCGAACTCGGTCAAGGCCTCGGTCGCCTCCTGGCGCGTGATGGAACCGTCGCCGTTGCGATCGAGCCACAGGAACATGGCCGGGTTGTTCAGTTCCAAGGCGGTGACGCGCCCGTCGCCGTCCTTGTCATAACGCTCGAAGGGATCCTGACGCCTGCCGCCGCCCTCGCGTCGCGCCGGGGGCTTGTTGGTGGCGTCTTGCGCGAAGGCCGGCCCGGCCGACGCAGCGAAGGCCAGTCCCACGACCCACCCCAGCAGGCCTGTTCTCGAACAGCCCCTCCCAACCCACCGCCTTGCGCCTCCATGCGTCATGCCCTCGATGACGCATCGCCGTGCCTGCACGTTTCAACTCGATTGGGGCGATTTCCATGGAGGGGTCAGGGACTGAAACGAACCCATGAACGGGCCGTGCCGTCACGTGCGGGTTCCCCGGACCTTTACAACTTACCATGCGAGGGCGTATCCGGGAGGGGTGAAGCTGATTCAAGTCCTTGCTCTGGTGTCTTGCCTGGGGTTCCTGCGCGCCCTGGCGTTGGTCACGATCGCCCCGGCCGTTCCATCGTGGACGGCCTTCGGCAAGACAGGCACCGCCACGGCCTACGTGGATATTCGACTGAAGCCCGGAACGTTGCCGATCAACGCGAGCTTCGCCGTCGAAACCGTCCCGGCTGTCGGCGCGTTCAGGATCTCCGCTTCCCGACTGACCCTCTCGCGGGCCGGCACGGCGCGCTTGGTCGTCGTGTCCTCCGGTGCCCCACGCGTGGAGGTCCGACTCCGGGAGATTACGTCCGGCGGCCAACAACTCTCCGCCGAGCTCAACTTCCATGGCCCGCTGGCCATGGCGCCCTCCGTGAACTCGGTCTCCAACACGACCCCGTTCCAACTGGGGATCTCCGGCGGGGTTCCACCCTACACGATCACGACGATCCCCTCCGGCATCCTCGCGATTAGCCCGGACGGCACGGCGGCCGCCTTGGGCACCCGACCCGGGTCGGTGGTCCTCACGGTCACCGACGCCAAGCGCAAGACCGCGAGGGCCGAGGTCATGGTCCGCCTACCATTCAAGCCCTCGCTCAACGGAGCCGACTGGTTGATTCGCTCGACGGTCGCCATCCTTCGCCCCACCAACCTGACCCATTCACCCGGATGGTTCCTGGACTTCCCGGTGCTCGGCTCGGGTCGCTCCGTCGGTTATGTGACCCAAGCCAGGCCGTTTTCCTACCTCGAAGGCAGCGCTCTCGAAGCCCGCTTCTCCATCGCCACGGAAGGCCCCGTCGTGTTCGACCACTACACCGAGGCCATCAACACGTCTGACTTCCCGGCCCATGTCCGGTTCCTCCTCCAGAACGGGCCCATTTCGTGGGACATGAACGGCCGATGGTGGTCCAACCCCATCGCCGTGAAGCTCGAGCCCGGCTCCTTCACGCTCCGGGTTCCCTTGGATCCATCCCAGTGGTCCAACGTCTCCGGCCAGAAGGGGGACTTCGACGCATCGACCCGTGCCGGCTTCACCAGGGTCCTCGCCAACACCAGCGAGCTGGGATTCACCTTCGGCGGAGGTTTCTTCTTTGGGCACGGCGTTCGCGTTTCCGGCGGGAAGGCACGGTTCATCCTCACCGGCTTCGATGTCATCCCTTGACCGGGATGGAACGGTCGGAGCCGGCGATTGGGCGATCTTATCTCCCACCGCCGTTTTCGGGTTGAGCGCACTCCAACCCATCTCGAGTTCACTTCATCAAGGTTGGAGCGGACTCCAACCGACTTGGAGTGCCCTGCGACCAAGGTGCGGGTTCACCCCGACCGATCCCGGGTCCGCTGGATCCATCGGTAACGTGGCAGAGCCGTCTCGGCCCTGGCTGGGTCACGTCCAGCGGCAGGGTCCCGCTGCCACCTTCCATGAAGGCCGGGTGAAAGTGGAAGCGGCTTCCAGCCGCTTGCCGTGCATGGACCCGCGGCAGGATGCCGCTGCCACTCTACCCCTGGCGCACGTAGGAGCGGCATTCTTGCCGCCGCGTGAGGGAACGTGGCCCTCAGCCGTAACGATTCAGTTGGAACGGTCGTGCTTGCTCGATCTGCTTGCGCAAATCCTTCGTCCTTCGCTCGTCACGGGCCTCGTACCGGCCCGCGCCTCGCTCGCTCCTCGGCTTGCACAAGCATCTGCTTCGCAATCACTTCTCTGCCAACTGCATCGTCCTGGCTTAGCACGGGCGAAGCGTTCACCTCCGCCGGAGGTTTTGAGCGATCTCACCACCCCGTGCGGTTTTCAGGCTCATGCGCCCCCCGACGCCATCGGATCTCACTCCAACACGAAGGCGACGTCCGCCGAGTCCAAACGCAGGCTGTTGGGGATGTCCTTGGGGTCGAGCTTCACCAGGACCCGATGCCGGCCTTGCGGCAACGTGACGGCAGCCGCCCCGGGTCCGCCCACCTTGCGGCCTCCCACCCACAGTTCGGCAGCCGGGTTGGCGGCGAGACGCATGCTCAAGGGCTTGCCTGCCGACGCCGGGGACACGTCCACGTCCGTGGCGGCGAACACCGCGAGACGCCCGACCCAGATGTTGGCGCGCGTCGCGGCCTCGATGGCTGCGCGCGACAGGACGCCGCTGACGAGGGACGTCGTGTGGATCCAGCGCTTGTCCGAATAGGAGGCGGTCAGGGGCCAGCCCTCGTTGCCGGCCTGGGCGTCCGTGTGGACCGTGAAGGCCACGTGCCAGCGTCGCGCCACGCCGCCCCGGCTCGCATCGAAGTCGCCGGGCTTCCCTAGCCTCGCGAGGAAGGCGAACAAATCCGTCTGCTCTTGTTCGTTCAACGCGTCGATGAGGCCAGCGGGCATGATCGAGGCCGTCCCTTGCTCGCGCTTGGCGACGTCCGCCTTGGGGATCGATTGCTCCGTGCCGGCCGCGTTGCGCAGGACGATTTCCTGGGGCGTCTCCCGAGCCAGCGTGCCGACCATCTCCGAGCCATCCTTCAACGACAGCACCACGGAGTGGTAGCCCTCCTTGATCTTCACGTTCGGTTGCAGCACGGACTCCACGAGGTAGTCGGGTTGCGCGGAGGCGCCGATCGACGTCATGTCCGGCCCCACCTTGCCCCCGACGCCACCAATGGCATGGCACGTCACGCATCCGAGCGAATCCCGCCGGTAGATCATCTCGCCGCGGGCCGGGTCGCCGGAGGAGGTCGCCTTGGCGGCGAGGTCGCGCATCCATTGCGCGGTGATGTTCTGGGCCTCGGCCTCGATCCCGGCGGCTCCGGCAAGCGCGACGACCAGGTCCGTTTCATTCCGTCCGCCCTCGCGCGCGACGCGCATGCCGGCGCGCGCCACGGTCGGCGACAGCCACGATTTTCCCTTCGTGTACCGGGCCGCGACCGTTTCAGCGACGGTCTTGCCCGAGCCCTTTTGGGCGAGCAACCCGCGCCAAAGCGCCAGCGCCATGCCCTCGTCCTCGATGGCCTGCGCGACGTCCAGCGCCGGGCCGACGGCCGCGCCGACGTCGAGGGCGGCCAACGCCCCGATGGCCGAGATGCGACCGTCGTTGGATCCTTGGCCGGCTCGCTCGCGCAAGAACTGGGTCGCGGCGGCCCCGCCGGTTTGGCGCAGGGCGGCGAGGCAAGCCTCCCGGACGGCGGGGGTCGGGTCCAAGGCCAGCAATTCGGCCAGGCGCGGCACCCGGGCGGCGTCCTTGGCGAGGCCGGACCAGACGGCGGCGGCTTGGCGGACGCCGGGGGATGCGTGGTCCAACAGTGCGCCCACGGCCGCGCTGTCGCCCTCGACCCGAAGCTTGCGAAGCCTCAATGCCTCGGACAGCGCGCGGGCCGCGCGCGCGGCGGCCTCGGGCTTGAGTTGTCCCGACGCGAGCGTGCCCACGAGCGACTTCAACTCGGCGGGCCCTCCAGACATGCCGATCAATTCAATCCAAGGCCCGGTGCCCGATGGGTCGATGGGCCGTGATGCAAGCGCGCGCGACAAGACGCCGCTGGCTTGGCTGGGCGGGAGGGCGCGCAAGGCGAACTCCAGTTGCTTCTCCCGTCCCTCCGGCTTCCACGCCCCCGACTCAAAGGCCGCGATCCAATGCGGCGCCAAGTCGTTGACGGTCAACCAAAGCGCGTAGTCGAGCGTCGGGTCCATCGGCGACTCCATCACGGAGAGGGCAATCTCCGCCGCGCGTGGCTCCTTGATCTTGGCGAGGGCCCGCACGGCCTCCAGCCGGACCGCCGGGGACGGGTCGCCGGCGAGCTTTTCCAGCGCCGGGAGGCGTGGGTCGTCCGCGACAAGCGATGCCGCCGCGACGGTGGCGAGGACGGACGAGAACAGGCGTTGCCGATGGAACATGGGGCCAAGGCTATGGGAATCCCTCGTCGAGGAACAAGGGTTGACATTCGGGGTTGGATTCCCATTCTCGGCACCCGTTCGGGGCCTCGGTAGCTCAATGGCAGAGCAGCTGACTCTTAATCAGTTGGTTCTAGGTTCAAGTCCTAGCCGGGGCACCAAC
>CAIRNV010000081.1 GCA_903880005.1 uncultured Verrucomicrobiota bacterium
GCCGGCAGCACGGGATGGTCCGGCGACTGGCCCATGAACGCCACGCGACGCAGCACCTTGTGGACGTCGAACGCCGCCGCCTGGATCACGTCCTCGAACAACCTCGCGTCCACGTGGTGCGAGCAACAGAACGTCGCCAGCACGCCCCCGGGCCGGAGCAACTTCAACGCCCGCAGATGGATCTCCTTGTAGCCCCGCAGGGCGTCGGGCACCGCCGACCGGCTCCGCGTGAACGACGGCGGGTCCAGGATGATGAGGTCGAAACGCGGCACCACGCGCTCGTTCTTCGCCGTCGTCGTCTGCGCCTTCAGCCAGTCGAACACGTTGCCCGTCTCGAACCGAACCCGTTCCCCAAGCCCGTTCGCAACGGCGTTCGCCGCCGCCGCCGCGACGGCGTCGGCCGACTGGTCGATGCCCAGGACCGACCTCGCCCCCGCGCGCGCCGCGTGCAGGCTGAAGCCGCCCAGGAAGCTGAAGCAGTCCAGGACGTCGGCGTCCTTCGCCCAGCGTGACACCGCCTCGTAGTTGCCCTGCTGGTCGAGGTACAACCCCGTCTTGTGCCCGCCGCCCTCCGGCAGTCGAAACTCCAGCCCGTTCAACCGCGCCTTCAACACACCCGGCTCCTGGCCCGCGATCAACCCGGCGCTCTCGCCCAGGCCCTCGAACCGGCGTGACGCCATGTCGTTGCGCTCGACCACCGCCCGCGGGGACAAGACCTCCTGCAACACCGACACGATCTGCTTCTTGCGCTGGTCCATCCCCAGGGCCGACGTCTGCAACACCACCACGTCCTCGTACAGGTCCGCGATCACGCCCGACAACTGGTCCCCCTCCGAGTTCACCACCCGGTACGAGGTCGCGCCGGGCATGTACCGCCGCCGCAAGGCCACGGCCTCGCGCAACCGCCCCAGGAAAAACCCCCGGTCAATCTCCACCCGGTCGGCGGACAACACCCGCACCCGGATGCGCGACGCCCCGTTGAACAAGCCCACGCCCAGGAACCGTTGCCGGTGATCCTTCACCTGCACCACGTCCCCGTTCCCCGGCGGATGCGTCACGCGCAACACCGAGCCCTCGTACACCCACGGGTGTCCCGCCACGATGCGGTCGGCCTCGCCCGGCTTGAGATACACTGTCGGCAATTGTTCCATGAATTAGTTCCTGCTCGCCTCGCAACGCTATCCACCCTCGCCACCCGTGGCACGGCATTTCCCGGGCCCCGACGCCGGGTGCGCCACGGCCGGTGATTCGGGCTGGGGCTGGCCGCGTCCTTCGGTGTAATGTCGAGCCCAGCCATGGGGTCTGCTCCCGGTACGAACGCCACCCTTGCACATGCGGGGGACGCCCTTGCGGGGGTCCTCGGGGCAAGCGGCACCGTGGTCTCCCTTGAGACACACGGCCGCCGCGCGCGCGCGCCCTTGCCCGACGCCGATGCGGCCGACCTCCGCGACTTGCTGCCACAGGTCGAGCGCGGGGACGACGACGCTTCGAGACGCCTCGTGGAGGCCCTGCATCCCGTCGTGCTCCGCATCGTTCGCGCCCACCTTCCACGCCGCGCCGCCGAGGAGGACCTCGCCCAGGAAATCCTCGTGAAGGTGTTCCAGCGCCTCCGGCAATACCGCCGGTCCGTGCCCCTGGAGCACTGGGTCTCCCGCATCGCCGTCAACCACTGCCGCAACGCCATCCGCGCCCAGTCCTCGCGGCCCGAGTGGCGCATGGCCGACCTGCACGAGACCCACGCCCGCGCCACCGAGGAGGGCGCCGAGTCGCGCTCCCACGCGGTGGAACCATGCGCCGACTCCGACTCGGAGTTCATCGTGGCCTCGATGCTCTCCGTCCTCGAGCCCCGCGACCGCGCCTTGGTGCGCTGGCTCGAAATCGACGACCTGACCGTGGAGGAGATCTGCGCCCGCACCGGTTGGTCCTCCACACTGGTCCGCGTCCGCGCCTTTCGCGCGCGCCGCCGCCTCAACGCCCGCTTCGCCGAGCTCCAACGAAAGGGAATCTTGTGAACGCGTTGCACCCCCGCCTGCGCCACCGCCTCCGCGCCACCGGCCCGCTCCCCCTGCCCCCGCCGCCGCCCGGCCTCGCCGACCGCGTCCTCGCGCTCGCGAGGCGCGACCCGCCTCCGGAGGCCGACGTCGCCCCGGAACCGTTCCTTGCGGTGGCCTTGGGAATGGCGCTGGCCGTGGCCGCGGCCGGGCTGGTGTTTGGAAGCCTGCCCGGGCAAGGCTCGGGCCCCGCGCCGGACTTCATCGAGGCCTCCCAGTTCGCCTTCACCCAGCTCCTCCCATGAACCGCCGTCGCCTCCTGTGGATTGCCGCGTTCGTCCTCGCGTTCGTTGCCGGGGGCATCGCCGGGTCGGTGGCCACCCAAGCCGTCCTTCGCTCCGCCTTCCGCAAGAGCCTCCAGCCCGAGACGTGGACGGCGGCGGCGGAGAAAAAACTGTCGTCGCGACTCCAGCTCACGGCACCGCAGCAGCAACAGGTCCATGGCATCCTGCGCGGCATGGGGAACGAGTTCCGCCAGATCTTCTGCCGGGCCCTCGACGAATCCGGCCTCACCATCGTCCAGGCCGGCCAACGCATCGACGCCATCCTCACGCCCGAACAGCAGCGCATCCACGCCGACCTCAAGGCCCGCCTCCGCCAACGCCTCAGCCGCGACCTCCATCTCGAGCTTCCCCCCGACGACGCCAAGCCGCTCGTCCAACCCAATGAGACGCGACACTAGCGTCGGCCCACGAAGGCCTTGAACCATCGCGCCGGGTCGGCGGCGTCGCCGGAATGGAGCACCGCGCCGAACCGCACCGTGAACGGGCGGCCTTGCGGCACGACGACGCGGCTTGCCTCCCCTTGCCTCATCGCCGCCAGCCCAAACGGGTTCGCCACGAACACGCCGTAGTCGCGGTTGTGCCAAAACGAGGGCCGGAAGCCCGGGTTGTCGGCCATCAACGCGATGCCCGCCCTCCTGCCGCCCACCGTGCCCGAGTAGTCGCACCAGTCGGCAGGCTGGCCCCATGTCTCTCGCGCGGTCTCGCGTCCCGTGCTGCTCCGAATCCTCCCCGTGGCCTTCTCCGTCAATGGCGTCGCCACGCGCGCGCCAAAGCCCATCTCCTCCTGGTCGCCAAACCAGAACTCGCCCGCGTCCGACCGAAACGTCGCCGTCCAGTCGATGGCCCACGCCTCGCCGTTCCCGGACACGCGGAGCGCATGCTGGGCGAGGCAAACGACCTTGCCATCGGGCGCGACCAGCCGGCTCGACGTGGTCAGGTACACGGCGCCATCCCGGACGTCCGGCTCGTGGACGAACCCGGCGTGTTCCATCCGGCCCTTGTTGCGCCAGAAGTCCGCGCCCGACACGTCCCCGAAACCCAGCCACAGCCCCGGGTGCATCGTGTCATGGTCGGTGGCGTCC
>CAIRNV010000082.1 GCA_903880005.1 uncultured Verrucomicrobiota bacterium
GGTGAACATCTTCTGCCAGCCGCACCCCGACGAGGCGCGATTCCCGGGGCGCGTGATCGCGAAGTTCTCGTCCATGGACGAGGCCACGCTCACGAATGCCACCGGCCTCACGCGGGCGGTGTTCCGGGCGGCGGGCAGGGATGCGGCATCCTTGGCTCGCCGGGTGGCGTCGGCGTTCACGGATGCCGTGGCGACGCGCGTGCCGATGGCGTCGCCGCCCCTTCCGCCCGAGGCGATCACGACGTTGAACGCGATGCGGGCCGATGCGCTGGCGCGAATGCGCGGCGGGATGGAGGAGGGGCTGCGCGGGCGATTCGAGGACGTGTTGCGGGCGACGGGCGGGGGCGAGGTCTCGGATGCGATGTACGACGTGATGGTGGCGATGGCCTACGAGGGGGCGCCATGCCTGGACGTGACCGTGTCGGCGGCCGGCAACTTCAGCTACGCCGGCATCTCGACGTTCGCCTACGTCCAGGGCAAGGCGGTGGTGAGCACGGCGGGGTCGGCCGGCGTGGTGGGCACGGCGTTCGTCGCAGGAGTGCCCTTGGGGCAGGCGCGGGTGTTCGTGGCGGCGACGGACGAGGCGGGCCTGCCGAACCCGTCCCTGTGCGGCGAGGTTTCGGCGGCGTTCGGCCCGCTGGACATCGGGCTGGCGCGGCTGGCGTACGAATGCCCGGGCTGCGTGACGGAGATGCTGGGGGCCTTGCCACAAATCGCGGAGCTGCTGCCCCTGCCGTTGCTCCAGGACGTGGCGACGCGCGCGACGGGGCAATCGTTCGGGCGCGTGTCGAGGGCGACGATTCTCGGGGCGTTGAGGCGTCCGGCGGGGCAATCGTTCGGCGGGCTTTCCTTCAGCGGCGAGGACCGGATGCGGCTGCTTTCGCAGGTGACCGGCATGTCGGAGGACCTCGTGCGGCGGCTTCCTCCGACTTTCTGGGCGGACGTGATGCCATTGGTCCAGGCCAAGTTCAACGCGTTGCAGCCGCGCATCGTCCTGTGCGGGCAGGTCGCGCCGCGGTTGTTCGGGTTTCCGCTGTCGCCGAGCGGGCGGTTGGTGGGCATGCAGGCCGAGTTCACCCGGAGCCGTTTCGCCGCGTCGTGCGACGCGTCCTTGAGCCTCTTGCTGAGCCCATTGTTTCCCGTGTTCACGCCAGGCGACACGGCGACGCTGAGCGCGGCGTGGGAGTACGGCGACCCCTACAAGCTCCTGTTCGCGGGCTTGACCGGCGGGTTCGCAACGCCCGAACGAGCGATGGAGCTGGCAAGGCAATTCACGGAGGACGCGCTGGTCAACACAGGCATCGGGTTCACCTACCAGTTCCATCCGATGGGCATGCAGATTGCGGATGCGGCGGCGCGGGTGGTGTTGCCGAACCTGACAGACCATCCGGAGCGACGCGCGCCGGGCGACCCGTTGCGGTGGGTGCCGCCGGAGTCGCGGGGCATCGCGGGGCTGCCCTCGCGCCGGGACCTTTTGCTGGCGGCCACGGCTTCGGGAGTGCTGGGCAACGTGGTGGAATGGAAGGGGACGGACAGCGACCTCTTCTCGGCGTACCGGGACATGCCCGAGAACCGGGCGGTGCGGATGTTGCTTCGGACCAATGCACTGTCGCGGGATTACTTCCCGCATGGCGGGATCGTGGGCGCGGCGCAACTGGCCCCGCCTCGGGCGCTGGTGGAGGGCTTGCCCCCGGACCTCGTGGCCACGGTGGCGGATGGCCGGGCGGACGTGATCCAGAGGTTCAATGCATTGAAGACGCTCGTGCAGGATTACTTTCTGACGACGCGCACGAACGGACAGATCGCCTTCTACCTGCCTGCGCCCAACCCGCCCGTGTTGTTCAACCCAGACGGCTCCCGGAAGCCAGACCCCAACGTGGACGGGCCATCGGGCTTGCTGGCGTCGATTCGCGGGGTGGCGATGGATGGGTTCAAGGTCCCGCCCCACCTTTACCGATCCGACCTTGCCTTCCTTGGGGGGCGACTGGACGGGACCCTGCTGGGCGTGCCGATGGCGGGGGCGTCGATCGTGGGAAGCATGCCCGCCGGGGAAAGCGAGGGCGTGCTGAGGATCGAAGCCGGGGTGCCCGAGGGCTCGTGGCTGCGGTCGATGGTGGACAGCGCGCAGGTGTTTGCGGAGGTGCGGCAGAAGCCAGCGCGCCCCATCGAGCAGGAGTTCGGGGACTTGATGGCGCGCATTGCGAGGGCCTCGGATGCCGACAAGGTGATCCTTGTTGCGGAAGCCTTGGAACGTTTGAACGCGGGATTGCCCAAGGCTCGGGTCTGGGCGCGGTTGTCCGGGTTCCGTTTCCCGGAGGGTTACCGGGGGTTGTTCGCGCCCATGAACGCGTCGGGAAACCTCGACTTGGCCGCGTACTCGCCTTGGTACAACCCGGGGTTCCGAGGCGATGGCCCCATGGCCACGGCGGCCCGAATGGGCGGGGTCGCCATGCGCGCGGACGTCCGGGTCCTTGGGGTGTTGGACGTGAAGGGCCTTGAGCTGGGAGCCGTTCCACTGCCGGGCGGAGGCGTGACGTTGACGGGGCTTGTGCCGGTGCCCCCCGTCGAGGCGGGAATTTTCCGGATCGCGGCGGCCAACGACGGCCCGATGCAATTCGAGGTGACGCCGGAGGGCATGCGAATGGTGGGCGGAGCCGTGTTGACCGTGAAGGGGACGGGCGTGTCGCTGCGTGCAGGGCGCGGGGCTTCGACGGCCGGGGGCGACGGGATCAACCTGCTCGGCATGCGGTTCGGCGGCGACGGGTCGTTCCGGGCGGAGTTGCCGGACTCGCTGACGTTGACCTTGGGCGGGCTGAAGGTGGCCAGCCTGCGCGGTGCGGCCTTGGTGCGGGACGCGGCAGGGGTGGTCCGGTTGGAGTTTGCTGGCAAATGGGGGGGCGAGGCGGGCCTCCCGCCATGGGACATGACGGGGAGGCTGGGGAGCGACGGGACGGTGGACGTGTCCGGGCGGCTGGACGTCGGCTCGGTGCTGGGCTTCGACTTCGCCAGCCTTGACGCGCGGTTGACGGGGTCCGCCAACCCAGGCGTGCGGTGGGAAGTCTCCGGCGACTTACGCCTGCCGGAGGTGGAGCCGGTGCGGCTTTCAGGCGCGGGGACAACGCTTGCCGAGTTCGGGATGGGCCTGTCGATCCCGGGCCGGGTGGGGATCGGGGCTTTTGGCCTGGAGGATGCGCGGCTGCGGCTCGGTCGCTCGGGGTTGGAGTTGGGCGGGAGAATCCTCGTGGCTGGGTCGTCGCAACGCTTCGACGGCATGGCATGGCCGGGCGGAAGGTGGGCGTTGACCAACCAGATGAACGCCTCGACGGGCTTCCGGGGGTTCCCGAGCGCAGGCTTCACCAACATCTTGATGAAGGGCGGGGCGGATTACGCAGCGGCCGTGATGGCTTCGGGTCCGCGGGCTTACTGGCGCCTGGATGATCGCGTGTTTCGGGGCGAGGTGTCGGCGGCGGATGCCGTGACGGGCGGTGCATCGGGCAGCTTCACGGGGTCGTTCGTGGTGGCGCAGGACGACCAACCGTTGACGGACGCTTCCAATCGTTCGGTGGCCTTTGACCCGGCCGGGACTTCGAGCGCGTCATCGGTCCGGTTCGGCGGCAACAACCGATGGATGAACTTCCCGAGGCTTTCGGTGGAGGCTTGGGTGCGGGTGACGGCCTTCACGAGGGAAGGTCAGGCCATCGTGTCGAAGGGCGACGGGGCATGGGGCTTGATGCGCCATGGCACGACGGATCGCGTGGTGTTCCGGACAGCCGGGGTGAACGGCGACGTGGACCTTGCCTCGACGCGGGGCGTTGCGGACGGGAGCTGGCACCATTTGGTGGGCGTCCTCGATGGGCGGTCCAAGCGCATCTACGTGGACGGGGTGCTGGACGCATGGCAGGCGATGACGGGCGACGTGGCCGCCAACGACCGGGACGTTTGGCTTGGAAACAACCCGGAACATCCGGACCGGGCATGGAGCGGCGGGTTGGACGAAGTGGCGGTGTACGATCGGGCGCTGAAGCCGTGGGAAGTCACGGCCCACTACCTCGCCGCAGGACATTCTGGGATGCGGGTCTCGGGCAGGTTGTCACTGGGCGACGGCACGGGTCTCGGGTCATTGGGACAGGTGGTGCTTTCGGGCGCTGCCTCGGCGGATGGCGGCGTCGCGCTGTCGGCAGATGCCTCGGGTTTGGCGTTTGCCGGATATTCATTGCCCTCGGCGGCGCTGGACTTGGTCGGGCGGCCGGGGGCTCCGACGGCATTGTCGGTGGCAGCCACGTTCACGATCCCCGGGATGACTGAGGGCGTTGAGATGGCGGGTGGGATACGGCCGGATGGGCGATTCAACCTGGAGAGCGCGGCCGGGATACGCCGGACGCTGGGCGGGCGCGAGGTAAAC
>CAIRNV010000083.1 GCA_903880005.1 uncultured Verrucomicrobiota bacterium
AGCCACCGAGGGGCGTCTCCCGCTGCATGAGGGTGTTCCGCCCGCAGAGACGCAGAGGCGCAGAGTTCTTGCTCATACCTCCGCGTCTCCGCGTCTCACGGGCGCGATTCCCTCCCCAAGCCCATTCCCACAGCGGCCGATGCCATGGGCAGCCACCGAGGGGCGTCTCCCGCTGCATGAGGGTGTTCCGCCCGCAGAGACGCAGAGGCGCAGAGTTCTTGCTCATACCTCCGCGTCTCCGCGTCTCCGGGCGCGATTCCCTCCCCAAGCCCATTCCCACAGCGGCCGATGCCCTGGGCAGCAACCGAGGAGCGTCTCCCCTGATCCGCGCGTAAGCCGTTTTTGAGTGCCTGGTTCTCGCATCACGCGGCGCCGCGGGAGGGTGGACCCAGCAGGTTCTCCTCGTGTCTTCGCGGCTTCGCGTGATCAAAAAACAGGGTCTCGTTCGGCGATCCCGTGAGTGAGGAAGCAGGGAATGGCTCACACAAGGACACGAAGACGCGAAGAAGGCAGGCGCGTGGTTGATCAAGCCGGGGTTCATGCCCATCCGCTACGACGGCGTGTTGGCCCGCAGCCAGCCGGCACTCTCCTGCTTGTGGATCGAGAGCTTCCGTCCTCCTTACGCGGGGATTTGGGACGAAGGCCGCAAGGGCCCTCGGGGTTTGAAGCCCAGGTTCCCCCGCCCCGCGCACGGAATCGTGCTCCCACCGGGTGCCGCCAACGATGGCTTGCCGGCGGATGGCAACCGGCGCAGCGTGGGCCAAGTCGAGCGAAATCATGCCCCTCTACGAATACGAGCTGTGCGATGGCGACTGCGCCGCCTGCGGTGGCCGGTTTACGCTGCGGCGGCCGGTGACGGCCCCGCCCTTGTCGGCCTGCCCGGCGTGCCGTCGGCCCATTCGCAAGGTCATCTCCGCCTTCAACACCCCCTCGATCACCAAGCCCGTCTCCATCACCGACGCCAAGAAGGCCGGCTTCACCGTCCTCAAGCGCACCTCCAAGGGCGAATACGAGCGCCAATAGCACCGGCCCGCATTTCGCCCCTCGCCATCCCCCCCCATTCACCCCTCGCCCTTCACCTTACCCACCATGAGCGACCTCCAAGTTCTTCAACACACGCTGCGCCGCACCGCCGCGCGGGCGCGGCTCGTCCGGGCATGGCAAGGGCTGTGGCGCGGGCTCCTGGCGGGGGGCGCCGTGTACCTGCTGGCCCTCGCCGTTTTCAAGCTCGCCCCGGTGCCGCCGGTGGTCGTGGACGCGGGCGTGCTGCTGGCCGTGGCCTGCGTTTTGGCGGGGGTTGCCTGGGGCGGCGCACGGGGGTTGTCCTCGGAGGAGGCGGCGCGTTTCCTGGACTTGCGGGCGGGCCTGAAGGAACGGCTGGGAACCGCGCTTGAAATGTCCCGCAAGGGCGAGGGCGGGCTCTGGTCCGAGCTGGTCTTGGCGGATGCCACGGCGGCGGCGCGGACGGTGGAGCCGGCCCGGGTGTTGCCGATGCGGGTCCCGCGTTTTTCGCGTTGGGTGGTGGCGGTGCTGGCCTTGGGGGCGGGGGCGGGCTTCGCGCCGGAGCTTCGCAGCCCCAGGCAATCGCAGGCGGCCCAGGACTCCGCCGTCATCCGGGACACCGGCCGCAACCTGGTCCAGGTGACGAAGCGAAAGGTGGCGGAGCACAAGCCCGCCTTGGACGCCACCAAGAAGGCCATGGAGGACGTCCAGCAGCTCGGCGAGCGGCTGCAATCCGCCAAGCTGACCCGCGACGACGCCCTGCGTGACATTTCCAAGGCCACGGATCAGGTGAGGCAACAGGCCCTCGACCTGGCGAAGAACCCGGCGCTGCGCCGCCTGGAGAAGGCCGCGCGCAACTCGGGAAGCAACAGCCGCGAGAGCGCCTCGTCGTTGCAGCAAAAGATGGACGCGCTGTCCAAGGCCCTCGGCGACAAGGCGGCCAAGGGCGAGGCGCTGAAGGATCTCCAGAAGGACCTCGAGAAGCTCAAGGACGAGGCCAAGGGCCTTGCCGAAAAGAAGGGCGCGGCGGCCGAGGAGGCCCGCCAGCAGCTCGCCAAGTCGCTCTCGGAACTCTCCCGCCAGGCGGAGGGCATGGATGCGTCGCTGGAGAAGAACCTCGCCGATGCCGCCGAGGCGTTGCGCAACGCGAACGTGGATCAGTTCATGAAGGACCTCGGGATGGCCGAGCGCGAGCTGGACAAGCTGGCGGACATGGCCAAGCAACTCGCCCAGATGCAGTCCCAGGCCGACCGCCTCGGCAAGGACCTCGCCGAGCAGTTGCAAAACGGCCAGGCCGAGGCCGCCGCCGACACGCTCCGCAAGATGATCGAGCAGATGCAGATGGGGAACATCTCCGGCCAGCAGCTCCAGAAGATCGCCCAGGAGGCCGCCAAGGCCGCCAAGGCGGGCGACCAGTACGGCAAGGTCGGCGAGCTCCTCCGCAAGGCCGCCCAGCAGACCCAGTCCGGAAACAAGAAGGACGGGGCCGAGAACCTCGCGCAGGCCGAGAAGGAGCTGAAGGAACTCATGGAGCAGATGGGCGACGCCCAGGCCATGATGTCCGCCCTCCAAAGCCTCCAGAAGGCCGGCATGTGCGTGGGCAACGGCCAGTGCTGGGGCAACGGCAAGCCCGGCTCGTCCACCGCCAGCAGCAAGGGCAGCAAGGGCGGCAAGGGCGTCGGCACGTGGTCCGACAACGACGCCTGGTCCATGCCCGACGAAATCTCCGACCTTTGGGACAATTCCGGGATCAATCGCCCGGACCAGGCGGGCCGCGGCAACACCGACCGCGACATCAACACGCCGGACACCCTGGTGCCCACGAAGGTCAAGGGGCAGATGCAGCCCGGCGGCGCCATGCCCTCCATCACGCTCAAGGGCGTCAGCATCAAGGGCGAGAGCCGCGTCCAGTTCACCGAGGCCGTCGCCGCCGCCCAATCCGAGGCCCAGGCCGCCCTCAGCCAGGAACAGGTGCCCAAGGCCTACAAGAACTCCGTCCGCGACTACTTCGACGACCTCAAGAAGTAGCCCGGCCCCCGGGGCGCTCATGCGGCCTTCCCGCAACGATTCGTTCGGACCAGCCCGGCTCGCCCGCCCTCGTTCCGGGATGCTCGGGCTGGCTTGCCTTCTCCTCGGCCTGTCGTGGTGGGCCGGCTGCGGCCAACGGCCCGGCCCGTCGGTCACGTTGTACTGCTCCCAGGACCAGCCCTTCGCGGAGGCCTTGCTCGCCCAGTTCATCCGCGAGACCGGCATCCAGGTCCGGGCCGTGTTCGACAGCGAGGCCACCAAGACGGTCGGGCTCGCCAACCGGCTGGCCTCGGAAAAGGCGCATCCGCGGGCCGACGTGTTCTGGGCCAACGAGGAACTGCGCGTCCGCCAACTCGCGGCGGCAGGGGTCTTTGGCACCAACCAACTCGGCCCCGGCGAGCCCGCGTGGCGGGCGTTTGGCCACCGCACCCGTCGGCTGGTCGTGGCGTCGGCCATGGCGGCCGTCGAGCGGCCGACGTCCCTCCTGGAGCTCACCAATGCCCGATGGCGCGGACGCGTGTCCCTCGCGGTGCCGTTGTTCGGCACCACCTCCGCCCATTTCCACGCCCTTCGCGCCCATTGGGGACGGGAACGCTTTGAGACGTGGTGCCGCGCCCTGGTGGCCAACCAACCGTTCCTCGAGGACGGCAACTCGGCCGTCGTGGCGCGCGTGGCGCGTGGCGAGGCCGCGGTGGGCCTGACGGACTCGGACGACATCCGGGTGGCCCGACGCGAGGGATCACAAGTGGAGGCCTTGGAAGTGCAGGCGGACATGCTGGCCATCCCGAACGTGGTCGCGTTGGTCGCGCCCTCGGGGGCCGAAGGCCCGGCGCGTCGGCTCGCGTCCTTCCTGCTGTCGCCGGCCGTGCAGGCGCGATTGGTCGATTCCGGGGCGCTCGACGCCGGGGCGGCGGCGGGATGGGGTGGGTTCGATCCCGACTGGGACGCGGTGCTGGGCGGGCTGGGCCCTGCCACGCGTTGGCTGGAGGAGACGTTTCGCCGATGAACGCCCTGTGGAACACGACGTGGGTGGCGGCGGGGGCGGGTGGCTTGGCGTGGGTGGCGGGGGCGTTGGCCGTGCTGACGTGGCTTGGCCTCGGGCGGCGGGGTCGCGTGGCGTGGACGCTGGCCTGCGTGGCGACGCTGGCGTTGCCGTCGTTCCTGGTGGCCAACGTGTGGCTGGAGATCACGGCGGGATGGCGACTCGCATGGGGTGGACAGCGGTCGGCGACGGCCATGCTGCCCTGGGCGGCGCTGGTGCTGGCTTCCTTGGGCTGGCCGGTGCCGGCCTTGCTGGCGGCGGGGTGCGCGGGCCGTGCATCGCGCGAGGTGCTGGACGCCATGCCCATGCTGCGGGGTTGGGCGTTGATGCGTTGGGTGGCGTGGCCCCTCGTCTCCGGCGGCCTCGGGGCGGGCGCGTGGGTCGCGGCGGCGTTGGCGGCCTCCAACTTCACCATCCCGACGCTCTTCCAGGTGCGGGTGGTGCCGGAGCTGATCTGGGTTCGGTTCAACACCGAGCTGGACGTGGGCGCGGCGTGGCGCGCGGGCCTGCCCTTGGTGGGGATGACCGTGGGCGCGGCGTGGTGGGCGCGACGGGCGGCTGGGCGTTGGTCATGGAACGACCCGGGGGTGGACGGGGCCACGTGGCGGGCGCGGCTCGGTGCCTGGTGGCACGTGGGCGCGGCGGGCTGGGCGATCGTGATGGCGTTGGCCCTGGGGTTGCCCATGGCGCGGTTGCTTGGGGCGGAACGGACCTGGACCGAGCTGGGGCCGGCGCTGCGCGCGGGCGGACGGGCGTTGGCGGGGTCGGCCGGACTGGGGTTGTCGGTGGCGATGGCATCGGCCGCGCTCGGGCTATGGCTGGCGACGCGGGCGGGCGCGCGTCGGTGGCGGTGGGTGGCGTGGGGGGTGTTCATGACGCCGGGGATCTTGTGGGCGACGCCATGGGTGCCGTGGTTGGCGCGGCCGGGTTGGCGCGGCCTGGCCGACACGGCGGTGGTTCCCTGGGCGCTGATGACGGCGAGGTTGGTGGCCGTGGGATGGACGGTGGCGTCGATGGCGTTGGAGGCGTCGGACGCCCGGCCGATGGAGGCGTTGCGCATGGCGGGGGCGGGGCGGTGGACGGCATGGAGGATGGCCACATGGCCGCAGGCGCGGGCCGGGGCGGCGGCGGCGGCGACGGCGGCCTTCGTGCTGGCGCTGTGGGATGTGGAGACGGTGGTGTTGGTGACGCCGCCGGGGATGGAGACGGCGGCGGCGCGCATCTTCAACCTGTTGCACTACGGGCACTCCGGGCAGGTGAACGCCCTGTGTCTCGGGTTGATGGGCGTGGCGTTGATGCCCGTGGCGGCATGGGCGACGACCGCGGCGGCGTTGCGGGCATGGGGCGGGGGGCTGGGTCGCGCGGGCATCGTGACGGGATTGGCGGCGGGGTTCCTCGCGGGATGCAACCACGACGGGCCCGGGTTGAGGGCTCCCTTGGAGTCGAAGGTGTTCGAGGCGGCGGAGGTCATCGGACGCCGGGGCGTGGGGCCCGGCCAGTTCAACAAGCCCCGTTCGTTGGCGTGCGACCGCGAGGACAACCTGTACGTGGCGGACGTCACGGGGCGCATCCAGAAGTTCGACCGGGACGGGCGGTTTGTGCGGCAATGGCAGATGCCGGTGACGGACCTTGGCAAGCCGAAGGGGATGGGGTTGGACCCGGACGGGCGGGTGCTGGTGGTGGAGCCGCATTACATGCGGGTGAACCACTTCGACGGGGAGGGGCGCCTGGCGTTGCAATGGGGCACGCGCGGGACCAACGCGGGCGCGTTCATCCTGCCGCGTTCCATCGCCGTGAACCGCCGCGGCGAGTACTTCCTGAGCGAGTACACGGTGGTGGATCGCGTGCAACGGTTTGACCCGGCGCCGGGTGGCGGCGCGCCGGTGTTTGGCCGGGCCTGGGGCGAGCCGGGCGACAAGCCGGGGCAATTCAACCGCGCCGAGGGCCTCGCGGTGGGCCCGGACGACGCGGTGTATGTCGCCGACTCGTGCAACCACCGCGTCCAGGTGTTCGACCGCGAGGGCAAGTTCTTGCGCGAGCATGGCCGTCCGGGCTCCAATCCGGGCGAGTACAGCTATCCCTACGACGTGCGCGTGGACGCCGCCGGCCTTCAGTTCGTGTGTGAGTTTGGCAACAGCCGCGTTTCCGTGCTGGATGCCAGCGACCGCCTCGTGGAGGTCGTGGGCGGACCCGGGGCGGGTGCGGGCCAATTCGCGAACCCGTGGTCGGTGGCGCTGGACTCGCGGGGAAACCTGTACGTGGCGGACAGCCAAAACCATCGGGTGCAAAAGCTGGTGCGTCGGGCGGGAGGGCAGCGATGAGCTTCCAGTTCACGCATCCGGCGTGGCTGTGGTTGCTGGTGCCGGCCCTCGCATGGACGGCATGGCTGGCGTGGCGCTCGGATGCCTCGTTGTCGCCATGGCGCCGGTGGGCGTCGTCGTTGCTTCGCGCCTTCTTGATGGTCCTGCTTGTGGCGGGCATCGCCGGCTTCCAATGGCGTCGGCCCCAGGAGGGCATGAACGCGTTCTTCATGCTGGACCGCTCGGACTCCGTGCCGTCCTCCCAGCAGGAACAGGCGCGTGAGACCGCCAACCGCTGGGCCAAGGACAAGCGCAAGGAGGACCAGGGGGCGTTCCTGGTGTTCGGGACGGATGCGGCGCTGGAGACGACGATGGCCGACGTGGCGGCGGCCGAGAAAATCCAGGCGGTGGTGGCCCCGGACCGGACGGACATCGCGGGCGCGATCCGGCTTGCGACGGCGGCGTTCCCGGAGAACGGGCAGAAGCGGCTGGTGCTCTTCTCGGACGGGCACGAGAACGTGGGCGACGCCGTGGGGGCGTTGCTCGCGACGAAGCCCCTGGGCGTCACGTTGGACGTGGTGCCGCTCGGGGCCGAGCGCGGGGGCGATGTCTCCGTCCAGCGCCTCGTCATTCCCCCCAACCTCAAGAAGGGCCAAACCTTCGAGGCGAAGATCTTCGCCACGTCCGACAAGGCCCAGCCCGCGACGGTGCGCCTGTATCGCAACGACCAATTGCTCGGCGAGCAAAAGGTCGAGCTGGAGCCGGGCAAGAACCTGTTCAGCTTCCCGCAGACCCTCCAGGAGCCGGGCTTCTACTCGTACCAGGTCCAGGTGGAGGTTCCCGGCGACGCCGTGGCCCAAAACAACCGGGCATCGGGCTTCGCCAACGTCCGCGGCGACCCGCGCGTGTTGCTCGTGTCGGCCGAGCCCGCCCAGGACGCCACGCTGGCGGCCGCGTTGCGCGCCGCCAACCTCGACGTCCGTGCCGGGGACCTCACGGTCCTGCCCTCCACGCTGGCCGAGCTGCAAAGCTACGACGCGCTCTTCCTGTCCAACGTGTCCGCCGGCGACCTCGGCCCCGACCTCATGCGGCTGATCGAGGGCGGCGTCCGCGACTTCGGCATCGGGTTGGTGTGCATTGGCGGCGACAACTCCTTCGCGGCGGGCGGGTACCGCAACACGCCCCTGGAGGCGGCCTTGCCCGTGGACATGGAACTCAGCTCCAAGAAGGTGCTCCCCTCCGGCGCGCTGGTGCTCGTCATGCACGGCATGGAGTTCGGCAACGGCAACCAAGTCAGCCGCGACATCGCCATCGCGGCCCTCGACTCGCTGGGGCCTCGCGACGAGATGGGCGTGCTGCTTTGGGACGGGACGGAGCGCTGGCTGTTCGACTTGCAGAAGGTGGGCGACAAGACCGCCCTCGCCCGCCAGGTCGCCGGGATGAACCAAGGCGACCTCCCGGGCTTCCAGGGCCTGATGCAGATGGGGAGCGACGCCCTCAAGAAGAGCACGGCCAACCTCAAGCACATGATCGTGTTCAGCGACGGCGACCCCAACGCCCCGACGGACGCGCTCATGAAGGAGCTCACCGACCAGAAGGTCACGGTCAGCACCGTCATGATCGGCGGGCATGTCCAGCCCACCACGATGGAAAAGATCGCCGGGCTCGGCCGCGGACGCTTCTACGACGTGAAGTCCCCGGCCCAGCTCCCGCAGATCTTCATCAAGGAGGCCGCCGTCATCCTCAAGTCCGCCATCTTCGAGGAGCCCTTCCGGCCGCAGTCGGTCGTGGCCAGCGAGCTGACCCGCGGCATCGGCGCGGGCGAGTTCCCCGTGTTGCGCGGGTACGTGGCCACCACGGCCAAGCCCCGCGCCGAGGTCCCCCTCGTCTCCGAGAAGGGCGACCCCATCCTCGCCCACTGGCAGCACGGCCTGGGGCGGTCCGTCGCCTTCACCTCCGACGCCAAGTCCCGGTGGGCGCAGGACTGGCTGGGCTGGGCCAAGTACCAGCAGTTCTGGACCCAGACCGCGAAGTGGGCGCTGCGGCGCGTCGAGGCGGCCGACTTCAACACCCAGGTCAGCGTCGATGCCGGCCAGGGGCACATCTCGGTCGAGGCGCTCGACCGGGAGGGCAACTTCCGCAATTTCCTCCGCCTGCGGACCAGC
The DNA here is from genome assembly GCA_903880005.1 of uncultured Verrucomicrobiota bacterium. Taxonomy (GTDB): domain Bacteria; phylum Verrucomicrobiota; class Verrucomicrobiia; order Limisphaerales; family UBA9464; genus UBA6176. The sequence goes on from CAIRNV010000083.1 coordinate 8,538, forward strand.
GTGATCAGCCCCCGAGGCGGCCGCCAGGAGGTCATCCTTGAGCAGGCCGGCCCCGGGCGTTACGAGGCCCGCTTCGACACGCGCGAGGTCGGGTCGTACCTGCTCAACCTCCAGGACCTCGACGAGCAAGGGAATCTTCGCGGGGCCCAGGTGCTCGGCGCCAGCGTCAATTACTCGCCCGAGTTCGACGCGTCCGGCCCCAACCTCCCGTTGCTTCGCCGCCTCGCCGAGCTCGGCGGCGGGAAGCTCCTGGACCCCGTCTCGGAAAACCCCTTCCGCATCGGTCGGCTCAAGACCTTCCAGCCCCGTGACCTGTGGGACGTCCTCCTAAGGCTGGTCGTGTGCCTCTTCGTCCTCGACGTCGGCCTGCGGCGCGTGGACATCGACCGGGAGGAATGGGCGCGATGGCTTGACCGCACGCTCGCGCGCTTTGGGCTGGGTGGCGGCCGCCGCGCCGCCGAGGCGCAGGAGGCCATGTCCGCCTTGCTGGCCCGAAAGGGCGAGGTGCGCGCACGGCAGGCCGACCGTGCCGAGCCCGTGGTTGTCATCCCCACGAGCCCGAGGGAAGACCTGTTCAGCCCGCGCGAAGCCCCGCCGACGGCCCCGGGACCGTTGCCCGCATCCGAGTCCCCACGCACGGACGGCGGGACGTCGTCGCCCCCGGCGGCGGGGCCAGCGGCTCCTCCCGAGGGCACCAGCCGCCTGTTGGAGGCCAAGCGCAAGGCCCAACGGAAGCGATAGATCCCAAGGGCCGCCCCACTGTCTTGGATCGGGGAGGGAATGTCGTCAGGTCCAGACGAAGCCCGGGTTCTTGGCGCGCAAGGCGTGCCGCATGCGGACGTATTCCGTGGCCCGCCACGCGGGCCAGTCGCGGGTGGAGCCCAGCCGCTTGCCGGCGGGATCCATCACCCAGATGCGGACCGCGACGCGGCCCTCGGCGACCTTTGGATGCTCCTTCAGCGCCAGGATGTCCGTGATCTTCACCTGGACCTCCGGCACGGGCGGGGCCTCGGGGTCGTCCTTGTCGGCGGCATAGCTGAGCTTCCACGGCCGGGGTTGTTGGCCGGGGACTGCGACGGTGACGGCCGCCGGGGCCAGCTCGTCCACAAAGGCCTGCTGGGCGGGCGACAGCACGGACCGGAACGGCGGCAGGAGATCCAACTGCTGGGCCTCACGCGCGAGGGTGAGCCCGTGGAAGGCCTTGCGCAGGGCCGCGAGCAGGCCCTCGCCACGCATGGAGGGCAGCTCGAGTTCCGGCACGGCCGCGCGCAGGCACTCAACCCGGGCGACCCATTGCTGCGCGCGATGGTCAAGGTTGGGCAGGTCCAGCCAGCCGCGGGTGAACGCGTCGGCCAGCGCCGACCCGGAGGCGACGGGATCCACGTCGCGTTGGTGGCGTTGGTCGATGACCAGCCCGAGGAAACGTTCCATCTCGATGGCGGCGACGCGCTTGTGATGCCGGTCATAGACGTGCTCAAGGCGGGCCTCCGCGTGCTGCGGGAACATTTCGCGGAGCCACTCGACGCGCGCGGCGGTGCATTGCGAGAGCAACGTCAGGCAGCCGGTCCGGCCGGAGACCTCGCGGATGGATGCGGCCACGAACAAGGGGGCGTCCTGCACCACGCTCTCGCGCGCGAGCGTGGCCTCGCGCCCGCCCGTGACCAGGCATTCGAGCGAGCCCATGTTGCGGCGCTGACACAACTGGTCCACGAACCCGGCCACGATGCAGCGCTCAAGCGCCTCCGGGTCGGCGGGGCCGGCCGGGGCGTCCGCCTTGGCGTCGTCGCGCGGCACCAGTCCCTCGCGCTGGGCGACCTGGACGAGCTGGCGGTAGGTGTCCTCCACCTGCCGGGCGGTGGCGGCATGGATGCCGCTGCGACGGCAGGCATCGGGCGAGAAGGAGGCGTTGCGGGCGAACTGCTGCGCGCGGAGCAACGTGTGGAAGTCGCTGGCCCCCGTGGCCTCGAACACCTCGCGGCGTTCCCTCAGGTGCGCGTCGTCGCGCCCGATGCGCTGGAGCAGGTCGCGTCCGCTCACCAGGGCGGCGCACATGGCGGCGGCATGGACGCAGCGGCGTCTCCCGGCCTCGACCAGCATCCTGGCAAAGCGCGGGTGCATCGGCATCCGGAGCATGCGGCGGCCGATCTCCGTCAGGCTGCCGACGCCGACGCCGGCCTTCCCGAGGGCCCCGAGCGTGACCAGGAGATCCTCGGCCCGCTCGACGGCCGCCGGGTCCGGCTTGTCGAGCCAGTCGAAGTCCACGGCCCGGCGAACGCCCAGCGAGTGCAGCAGCAACACGACCTCGGCCAGGTCTGAACGGCGGATTTCCGGCGTGTTGCGGTCCGGGCGGTTGAGGTGGCCGCTCTCGGTCCAAAGCCGCCAGCACGTTCCAGCCGAGGTCCGGCCGGCGCGCCCGGCCCTTTGCTCGGCGGAGGCGCGGCTGATGTCCTCGACGAGCAACGTCTGGATGCCCCGCTCGGCGTCATATCTCGCGACGCGTGCCAGGCCGGAGTCCACGACATGGCGGACGCCATCGATGGTGACGCTGGTCTCGGCGACGTTGGTGCTGACGACGACCTTGCGGACGGGGCTGGGTTGAAAGGCGCGGTCTTGCTCGTCCGGCGGCAGGTCCCCGTGAAGGGCCATCAACTCGACGCGTTCCCCGAGTCGTGCGGCGGCGATGCTCCGGAGGGTGGACTGGATCTCGGCCATCCCGGGCATGAAGACCAGCACGTCGCCCTCCCATCCGTTCTGGATGATCGCCTCGACGGCGGAGGCGGCCTGCTCCCACTCGGGGCGCGCGTCGTTGTAGTCCGCCCACCGCACCTCCACGGGAAACGTCCTCCCCTCGGAGACCAGCACGGGCGCCGGGGTGGCGTCCGCCCCATCCGGCACGGCGTCGGCGAGGTATCGGGCGACGGGCTCGGCCTCGAGCGTGGCGGACATGACCACGATGCCGAGGTCGGGGCGGGAGGTCCGGCGCAGTTGCTTGACGAGGGCGAGGGCGACGTCGCTCAGGAGGTTGCGCTCGTGGAACTCATCGAAGACGACGAGGCCGACGTCGGAGAGTTCGGGGTCGTCTTGGAGCCATCGGAGAAGGATGCCCTCGGTGACGAAGCAAAGGCGGCTTTGGGGGCCGAGGTGGTCCTCGAAGCGGACTTGGTACCCGACCTCGCCGCCGAGCTTGCTGCCTCGTTCCCAGGCGACGCGCGCGGACACGGAACGCGCGGCGACGCGGCGGGGTTGGAGGACGACGATGCGGCGGCCGCCCGCCAGCCCGGCGTCGAGGAGCATTTGCGGCACCTGGGTCGTCTTGCCGGAGCCAGTGGCGGCCACGAGGACGAGGCGGCCGTGCGTGCGCACGGCATCCAGCACGGGTGCGTGGAGGGACCACACGGGGAGCTGACGGGGATCCATGGGCGAGGTCTAGGACGGCAGAAGGAGCGTCGTGGTCAGGACGGCGAGCGTGAGGAGAATGATGGGCGCGCTAGGCATGGGCCTTTCGGTCTTGGCCCAGCGGACGGATAAGATGACGATGAGGAGGCCCATCACGACCTGGGCCACGATCATGCTCAGGAGCTTCCAGCCCACCATCGCAATCGGAACGGCACAGGCGACCGATGCAACCAACGAAACCTTCGACCGGGCCTTTACGAAGCCCATGATCCCCCCCGCCACCAACAGACCGGCATAGGTCCACAACAACACGCTCATGTTCATCAGGGGCCCATCATGCCCTAGCCTTGCCCGGATGTCCCGCCGACGTCGTAGGCGGCGAACTCATGCCTCAGGTGCGGGGGCACCAACGCGCGCAGGTGGACGGCGTCGTCGCCATATCGTTCCTCCATCACCTGGCCCACGGAGTGAAGCCGGGCGAGCAGCCGCTGCTGGTCGAAGGGGATGGCCAGCACCATCTCGGCGCGGACGGGCTTCAGGTTGACGCCCAGCTCGTCGAACAGGGCCGTGAACCCCTCGCCGGTCTTGGCCGACACCGCCACGGACTTGTGGAACAGCCCGGACCAGCGATCGACGAGGTCGCGCGAGGGGAGGCGGTCGATCTTGTTGAACACCATCAAGGTGGGCTTCTCCCCCGCGCCGATCTCGGCGAGGACGGCCTGCACCGACCGCACATGGTCCTCGGCGTGGGGGTGCGAGACGTCCACGACGTGGAGGAGGAGGTCGGCCTCGACGACCTCCTCCAAGGTTGCCTTGAAGGCCTCGACGAGGCCGTGGGGAAGCTTGCGGATGAAGCCGACGGTGTCGCTGAGGAGGACGTTTTGGTTCGTGGGAAGGCGGAGCCGGCGCGTCGTCGGGTCGAGCGTGGCGAAGAGCTTGTCCTCGGCAAGCACGGCGGCGCCGGTGAGGGCGTTGAGCAAGGTGGACTTGCCGGCGTTGGTGTACCCGACGATGGACGCGAGGGGCCATTGGTGGCGTTGGCGGCCGTCGCGTTGGGTTGCCCGTTGCCGCCGCACCACGTCCAGCTCGTCCCGGATGCGGTCGATGCGTTCCTGGGTCTTGCGGCGGTCCGCCTCGAGCTGGGACTCGCCCTCGCCACCGATGGCCCCGAGGCCGCCGCGCTGGCGGGACAAGTGGGTCCAGAAACGGGTGAGCCTTGGAAGGAGGTATTGAAGCCGGGCCAGCTCCACCTGGAGCTTGCCCTCCCGGGTCCGGGCGCGTTGCGCGAAGATCTCGAGGATGAGCGAGGTGCGGTCGAGGATCTTGCAGCCAAAGGCCTCCTCCAGGTTGCGGGTCTGCGCACCCGAGAGCTCGTCGTCGAAGATCACCGTGTCCACGCCCAGGTCCCGGCACTGCGACGCCAGCTCGGCCGCCTTGCCGGGGCCCACGAACGTGGCGGGGTTGGGCGATTCCAGCTTCTGCGAGCCGGACCCCAGGACCTTGGCCCCGGCCGTCGTCGCCAGCTCGCCCAGCTCCTCCAACGCGTCGCGCACGTCCCATGCGGACCGCGTCTTCAGCTCGATCCCCACCAGGAACACGTTCTCAGAGCGGCGCTCGGCCGTTTCAACGAGGGCTTTCAATGTGTCCGGCGATCCTCCGGGCACGGGGCCAAGGTTTCAAGGCCCGGGGCAGCTCCGGCCGGGCTCGCGAATGGCCGGGCCGGATGACGATGGGGACCTTGTGTCATTTTGGGGAAATGGATGTTCCCTTTGGCGGGAGCGTCGGGCCAAGATGCCCGCCGGTGATTGACGGGACGGAACAGTTGAGGGAGTTGGGCACGCGGGTGCGGCAGGCGGCATGGGTGGCCTTGGACACGGAGGCGGACTCGTTGCACGCGTACCCGGAGAAGCTGTGCCTGTTGCAGCTGGCGATCCCGGGCGAGGCGGTGTTGATCGACCCCTTGGCGGACATCCACCTGGAGCCGTTGTGGGGGGCGTTGGACGAGCGCGAGGTGATTTTCCACGCGGCGGACTACGACCTGCGGCTGTTGTTCCAGGGCCATCATTTCCGGCCCGCCGCGATCTTCGACACGATGTGGGCGGCGCGGCTCCTCGGGGATGAGCGGTTCGGCCTGAACGACTGCCTGACGCGATACCTTGGGATCACCCTTGAGAAGGGGGCGCAGAAGGCCAACTGGGGCCGGCGACCGCTGACGGACCGGATGGTGGAGTACGCGTTGAACGACGTGCGCTTCCTGCACGAGCTGGCGGAGGCCATGCGGAGGCGATTGCAGGAAATGGGCCGCGTGGACTGGCACCGGCAGACCTGCGCGCGGTTGATCGAGGAATGCGCCCGTCCCGGGCAGGTGGACCTGGACCAGGTTTGGCGCATCAAGGGCCACGACCGCCTCGACTCGCTGGGGCTGGCGGTCCTGCGCGAGCTGTGGCACTGGCGGGAAAAGGAAGCCGTGCGGAGCAACAAGCCGCCCTTCTTCATCCTGCGCCATGAGGTCCTCAGCGACCTCGCCGACCAAGCCGCCCATCAGCAGGGCGCACGCGGCCTCAAGCTGCCGCCCTTCCTCACGTCGCGTCGTCGCCATGGGCTCACGGAGGCCATCGAGCGCGGCCTGGAGGTGCCCGCCAGCGACCGCCCCGTGCATGTCCGGGTCAAGTCGCGTCGCATGACGACGGCCGAGTTGGACCGTGCGGAGGACCTGCGCAAGGTGCGCGACCGGCGCGCGGGCGAGCTGGGCATCGACCCCACGTTGATCGCGTCCAAGGCCACCTTGTTCGCCTTGGGCCGAAACGACGCCGAGGCTTGGGACGGCCTGTTGCCGTGGCAGCGGGCGTTGCTGGCGGAGTGAGGCACGCCGCCGTGGGGCCGGTCGTCACGGCCAAGCCGTAACGATTCCGTTGGGTCGGTCGTGCTGGCTCGATCTGCTTCCGCAAATCCTTCGTCGTTCACTCGTTACGGGCCTCGTACCGGCCCGCGCCTCGCTCACTCCTCGGCTTGCGCAAGCATCTGCTTCGCCATCCCTTCCCTCCCAACGGAATCGTTACGGCCAAGGCCATTTGCCCTCTCCACGCTCGTTGCGGGACGCGGGGTCGGACCACGCTTGTCCCACCCCCTGTGCAACGTTTCCATTCCATCCGGGACGCGCCTCGGTACGGTGTGCGGCCCGGCAGGAAGGAAACGGCAACGAGCCATGGCAGGAAGCCGCATCTCAGGGTTGGAGGAATTGCTGCGCACGCGCGTGCCCAACGTGCGCCTGGGCGTCCAGGGACGCCGTCGCGTCGCGCCCGTCCCCTCTGGTATCGCGGCCCTCGACGAGCTTCTGGGCGGCGGATGGCCCGGGGGCGATGTCAGCGAGCTGGTCGGCGAGGGGCCCGGCTCCGGATCAGCCCAGGTGCTGCACGGCTTCCTGCGGTGCCTGGCTCGCGACGGCCGCTTCCTGGCGTTGGTGGATGGCTTGGACAGCCTCGACATCGACGCGGAGGAACCGGACGCGCTCGCCCGGCTGCTCTGGGTTCGATGCCGTTCCGCCGCCGAGGCGTTGAAGGCGGCCGACCTGGTCCTGCGGGACCGCAACCTCCCCGTGGTCGTCATCGACCTGAAGCTCAACCCCGCCGCCCAGCTCCGGCGCATCTCGGGAAGCGTCTGGCACCGGTTCTCGCGCCTGGCGGAGCACCACGGCACGACGGTCGTGGTCATGACGCCCTTCGCGTTGGTGGGTGGCGCGGCGGCGCGCGTGTCCGTGGCCATGGCACGGCCCCTTGGATCCCTGGACGCCACGGTGGGCCCCGAGGACATCCTGCGCGGGCTGCGGTTCTCCCTCCTTCGCCAGGAAGCCAACGCATGGGAGCCCGGGGCCGCCGGGCGAGTCGCCTGAACCGCCATGTTCGCCGTCGTCCATGCCCCTGCGTTTGGGTTGCAGGCCGTCGTGCGGCACGAGCCCGGCATGGCCGCCCGGCCGTTGGCCCTCGTCGATCCCGCGCTGGCGAACCCCCGCGTCGTCGCCCTCAACGCCGTCGCCCGGGCCAACGGGGTGGAGGAGGGACTTACCGCGCCCCAGGCCATGGCCCGGTGCGCCGGGGTCGTCGTCCGGCATCGGTCCGTCGCCGCCGAGGACGCGTCGCGGGACGCCTTGTTGCAGGGGGCGCACGCCTTCTCGCCGGGCATCGAGTGGACGGCGGACGGCTGCGTGACGCTCGACATGCGGGGGTTGTCCGACCCCGGGCCGGAGCCCTCGGGGGAGGCATTGACGGGCTGGGGACGGCGCCTGGCGTTGGCGATGCAGGGGCTGGGCTTCGCCGTTCGCGTGGGCATCGCGCCCACGCCGGGCGTCGCACGTCATGCGGCGTCGGCGGAGGGGGCGGCGGTCGATCCGGTCGTGGTGATCACGCCGGGGGAGGCGGCGGGCTTCGTGGCGTCGTTGCCGGTGGCGACGCTCGATCCATCGCCGCATGCGGCGCACCGGCTGGAGCAATGGGGGGTGCGTTCCGTGGGCGACCTGCTGCGGCTGGGCCAGGCGGACTTGGCGGAGCGCCTTGGGTTGGAGGCGTTCGCATTGTGGGCGGCCGCGTCCCATTCGACGGTGCGGCCGCTGCGGCACGAGCGCCTGCCCGAGGCCTTCGCGGAGGAGGCGCCGTTGGACCCGCCCGTGGAGACGCTGGAGCCGGTCTTGTTCCTGTTGCGACGCTTCGCGGATTCCCTTTCCCGACGCCTGGAAGGAGCCGGGCGCGCGGCCGGCGAGCTGGGCCTGAGGCTCCGGCTGGAGTCGGGGGACGCGCTGGACCAACGCCTCCGGCTGCCCCAACCCACGCATCGGGCCGAGGTGTTGTTCCGGATGCTGGCGACGCACCTGGAGGGGTTGCGCACGCCGGCGGCCGTCTCGGGCCTCCGCCTCCATGCGGAGCCCGCCCGTTCGCACCAACACCAGTTCGGGCTCTTCGACTGCGCGTTGCGCGACCCGCACCAGTTCCAGGAAACCCTGGCCCGCCTCGCCGCGCTCGTGGGGCCCGAGCGCGTGGGCTCCCCCGTGCGCATCGACGGGCACCGGCCCGACCAATTCCGGGTCGTGCCCCCGGACTTCGAGTCGGCCGTCTCCAACGTGGGCCGGCGCACGCCGGAGCTGCTGCGCCCCGTGCCGGTCCGACGATTGCGCCCGGCACAGCCCGCCACGGTCGAGTACCAGCCCATGCGTCGCGCGGGTGCCTCGCCTTCCGACACGGCGGCGGGCCCCCGCCCGGGAGGATCCCATGCCGCGCGCGCCGCGCGTCCCGGCACCGTGTTGTCGCCGGCCAGCCTCGCCGCATTGCTGGATCCCTTGTTTCGCCCCCCTCCCTCGCCCGCCGCGCCTGCGCCCCCTGCGGCCGCGGTCGCGGCCGAATCCAAGCCCGAGGCCCCGTCCGGCATCGTCGTGCCATTTCCCACGGCCCCCATGCCCGCCGAGCGCCCGGTGGATGTCCCGGGACGGCCGTGGTCCGTGCGTTGCGCATGGGTGGAAGGCCGCGTGCAGGCCGCCGCCGGGCCCATCCATGCATCCGGTGGGTGGTGGGAGGCCGGGCGGTCGTGGCAACGGGTGGAATGGGACGTGATGGTGCAAGGCCGCCATGGACTGCGCCTGGCATGGGACGGCACGGCCTGGCAGGTGGAGGCGGTGATGGATTGAGGCTGGAAACGGCAGTTGAAGAGGGCCCGAGGCCATGAAAACGGGGTCACATCAAGGCAGACAGGGCCTTGGGATGAATCCGCAGCCTCACCTTGCAGGTGAGCTTCCTGTCAGGGTTGTGGGCCGGGTGCCCTCACCCGGTGCGCCGAAGTGAGGCATCCTTGCCGCCGCGTGAGGGCACAAGGGCCGGGCTGGCCATCCCGGCATCGGACGTGACACCCTCGCCGCTCGGGTGGTCGCAATGCGGTTGATCTACAACATCCTGTTCCCCTTGGCCTTCGTGCTGATGGCGCCGTTTTACTGGCTGAAAATGGTGCGACGTGGCCATTGGCGGTCGGGCTTTGGCGAGCGATTCGGCAAGTACGACCAGAGGCTCAAGCAAGCGCTCACGAATCGGCGCGTCCTCTGGCTCCATGCCGTGTCCGTGGGCGAGGTCAACCTGTGCACCCAGATCATCCAGGAACTCGAGCCGCGCGTCCCCAACCACAAGATCGTCGTCTCCACCACCACCTCCACGGGCATGGCCGAGCTGCAACGCCACCTGCCCAGCCACATCTCCAAGATCTACTACCCCATCGACCGCCGCCGCCACGTCCAACGCGCCATGGGCGTCATCCATCCGGAGGCCGTCGTGCTCGTCGAGGCCGAGATCTGGCCGAATTTCCTCTGGAGCTTGCAACGACGCGGCAAGCCCGTGTTCCTCGTCAACGCCCGCATCTCCGATCGTTCCTTCCGCGGGTATCGTCGGCTCGGGTTCCTCTTCCGCCCCCTGTTCGCGTCGTTCACGGCCGTCTCGGCCCAAAACGACGCCGACGCCGTCCGGCTCCGCGAACTCGGGTGCCGGCCCGAGGCCATTCACGTTGTGGGCAGCCTCAAGTTTGATGCGGCGCAACTCCAGGAGCGACGATTGCTCGACGTGCCCCGGATGCTCCGGGAACTCGGTGTTCCCGAGGACGCCCAGGTCGTGGTCGGCGGCTCCACGCACGCCGGCGAGGAAGCCATCCTGGCGCGAATCGTCCGCTCCCTGCGCCGAAGCCACCCGAAGTTGTTCCTCGTCGTGGTCCCCAGGCATCACGAGCGCGGGCGCGAGGTGGGCGACGCGGTGGAGTCGGCGGGATTGTCCTTCGTGTACCGGACGGACCTGACGGGCGACACCCGCCGCGACCCGGGGTCGGTCTCGTGCCTGGTCGTCAACACCACCGGCGAGCTACGCTACTTCTACGAGGTCGCCACCGTCGTGTTCGTGGGCAAGAGCCTGACGGCAAGGGGAGGCCAGAACCCGATTGAACCCGCCGCGATGGGCAAGCCGGTCGTGTTCGGTCCCCACATGGACAACTTCCCCCAGGTCGTGCCCCAGTTCCTTGCGGCCGACGCCGCCGTGCAGGTGGCCGACGAGGCGGCCTTGGAACGGGCGCTCGACGGGTTGTTGTCGGATCCGGCCCGATGCCGGGCGTTGGGGGAATCCGCGAGGGACGTGGTGGCGCGCAATCGCGGGTCGATTGCGCGAACGGTGGACTTGATCGTGCGGCATCTCCCGGGGGCGTGAGCCGATGCAGCCTTGCAGGCCGCGTGCCTTCACGCAGCGGCCTGGAAGCCGTCCTTGCGTGGAGCGTGCCAGGGGAGCCGGGCAAGGTTTCCGTTGGCATTTGTACGCAGACGTAACACTTTGGCCCTGAAACGAGCCGTCATCATGTCTGACTCCATCCCCCATATCCCCGTTCTACGCCTCGGTCGATCCTACGAATCCCTCGAGAAAATCGAGGTCAAGGACCATCGCACCGGCCAAACCATGGCGCTCGTCTCGACCGTCAACGGCGGCATCCTCAAGCGCGACCTCGCCAAGATCGGTTCCGCCCGGGCCGCCCTCGCGCGGTTCAACGTGGCCGACCTCGTCGCCCTGTCCGCCAAGGCGGGCGAGCACTTCCTCAACGGGACGCTCCCCCTCGGCGACCGCGGCCACACCCAGTCCGCGCAGCAATACGTCGAGACCCTCAGCGTCACGAGCGGCCTTCCCCACGTCATGGTGCGCCGCAACATGGCCAAGATTCACTACGCCCTCACCCACCTCGACGAGATCCTCAACGGTCTTTCGCGCGGGCTCGACTTCACCATCCTGGACCGCGGCTACGGCGAGCAGTTCGGCACCAAGCTGTCCTTTTGCCCCACGGCGGCCGCCCTCGGCTTGGTGATGCCCAGCAACTCGCCCGCCGTGAACTCCCTTTGGCTCCCAGCCATCGCCCTCAAGACGCCCGTCGTCATCAAGCCAGGCAAGGAGGAGCCGTGGACCCCTTACCGCCTCATCGAGGCCTTCATCGCCGCCGGGGTGCCGTCCGAGGCCTTCGGCTTCTACGCCACCGACCACGACGGCGCGGCCACGATCCTCAACACCTGCGGGCGGGCGCTCATCTTCGGCGACAAGTCCACGACCCAGCAGTACGCCAACAACCCCGCCATCCAGATCCACGGCCCCGGCTGGTCCAAGTTCATCATCGGCGAGGATTGCATCGATCAATGGCCCGACTTCATCGACGTCATCGCGGGGGCCATCTCCGACAACGGCGGCCGGTCCTGCATCAACGCGTCGGCGGTGGTCGTGCCACGCCACGCCGACGAGGTTGCCGACGCGCTTGCCAAGAAGCTGGGCCCCGTTGGCCCCACGCGGCCGGACGACGAGAACGCGCGTCTTTCGGGGTTTGCGAACCCGAAGATGGCGGACTTCATCGATGCGCAGATCGAGGAGGGATTGAAGACGCCGGGCGCGGAGGACGTGACGGCGCGGTACCGTGGCGGATCGCGCAAGGCGATCTTCGAGGGCGGCACGTACATGCGGCCCACGATCGTTCGTTGCGACGACTTCTCGCACCCGTTGGCCAACCGCGAGTTCCTGTGCCCCTATGCGAGCGTCGTGACGTGCCCGCAGTCGGACGTGCTTCACAAGATGGGATACACGCTGGCTTGCTCCGCCATCACCAAGGACCCCGCCTTCATTCGCGAACTGGAGGCCTTCCCCGAGATCGAGCGACTCAACATCGGGCCCGTGTCCACGATGAAGATCTCGTGGGACCAGCCGCACGAGGGCAACATGTTCGAGTTCCTGTGGAAGCGTCGCAGCATCGAGCGCGCCTGGTAGCATGCGCATCCTTGTCGCGATCACGGGCGCGAGCGGGTCGTTGTACGCGCAACGCCTCCTCGACCAGCTTGACCCGGCCCGCCACGAGGTCCACGTGATGCTCAGCCAGTACGCCCCGCAGGTGATGGCCGAGGAAATCCCCGGCGGCCTCCGCCTCGCGCCGGGCGTCACGTCGCACGGGCATCGTTCCATGAACGTGCCGTTCGCGAGCGGCTCGAACCCACCCGATGTCATGGTGGTGATCCCGTGCTCGATGGGGACGTTGGGCCGCATTGCGCACGGGTTGAGTTCGGACGCGATGCTGCGTTGCGCGGACGTGATGTTGAAGGAGCGGCGGAAGCTGGTCCTGGTGCCACGGGAGACGCCGTTGTCTCTCGTGCACGTGAAGAACTTCGAGCTGTTGCTCCTGGCGGGCGCGACGCTAATCCCGGCCAATCCCTCCTATTACACGCGTCCCGCGAGCGTGCAGGACGTCGTGGACACCGTCGTCGCGCGCGTTCTGGATCACGTGGGCGTGCCCCACTCCCTCGTCGCCCGCTGGCGCGAGGAACAGGACTAGCCTCCGGCAAACGGCCATTGGCGGGGATTCCAAGGCAAGAGAGGGCCCGCTCTGTTACGGCGGACGGGCCCTTTGGGATGACCTCGTCAGGATGGTAGGCCCGGTGCCCCATAAGCGTTAACCTTGATCTGCTTCATCTCCCCGTCAGGGGAACCGAGCACCATGGACGGCCCGCGATGACGCGAGTCCACGGACACGATCCGCGGGCACGAGAAGACCCTCTTTTTCGTGTATTTCGTGGTTCCAACCCTTCGCCGCGCTCAAGCACCTCGCATGGCTCCCATGCACCTGCCCAAGGCAGC
>CAIRNV010000084.1 GCA_903880005.1 uncultured Verrucomicrobiota bacterium
ACGCGGCGCAGGAGACGCTGGTGGCGACGTTGGGGAGCGTGACGGTGGTGCCGGAGCCGATGAGTGCGACGGCGGCGACGGGATTGGCGGCTGGGTTGGCGGGGTGTTGGCTGGTGAGGCGCCGCCGGCGGGGCGCGTGATGGCCTGCGGATCGGAGCCGTTGGGGGTGATTGGGGATCCGCCGGGAAGATTGGGCGATCTCGTTCCCGGCTCGCCTTGGGGATGATGGCGGGGCAGCCTGCGCCTCATGAGCGAAGTCGCCACGCCTGCTTCACTGGGCTTTCGGATGCCTGCGGAATGGGAGCCCCATGCTGCCACGTGGTTGACGTGGCCGCGACCGGAGGGGATCAGCTTCCCGGGCCGGTACGAGCCGGTGCCGGACGTTTACGCTCGGTTCATCCGGCTCCTGGCGGAGCACGAGGAGGTTCACATCAACGTTTGGAACGAAGGCCGGGCGGACTGGGTGCGTGGATTGTTGCGGGAGCGCGAGGTGCCGTTGGATCGGGTCAGCTTCCATGCCTTCCCCGCCTACGAGCCGTGGTGCCGAGACCACGGGCCCATCTTCGTGGTGCGGGAGCAAGAGGGGCGGCGCGAGCGGGCCGTGATCGACTGGGATTACAACGCGTGGGGAGGCAAGTACCCGCCCCACGACCTCGACGACGCCGTGCCGCGGCATGTGGCGGCCTTGCGGGGGCTGCGCTTGTTCCGGCCGGGCATCATCATGGAGGGCGGCTCCATTGAGGTGAACGGGCGCGGCACGCTGCTGACGACCGAGGCATGCTTGCTGAACCCGAACCGGAACCCCGGGTTGTCGAAGGCCGACATCGAGCATCACCTGCGCGAGCAGTTGGGGGTAACGAACATCCTTTGGCTGGGCGACGGGATCGAGGGGGATGACACCGATGGCCATGTCGATGACCTGGCAAGGTTCGTGGGGCCTCGGACGGTGGCGACGATCGTGGAGGAGGACGAGTCGGACCCGAACCACGGGCCGCTGAGGGAGAACCTGGAACGTTTGAGGGCGATGAAGGACCAGGATGGATCGGCGTTGGAGGTGGTGGAGTTGCCGACGCCGGGACGCATCGAGATGGAGGGGCAGCGTGTGCCGGCCAGCTACGCCAACTTCTACATCGCGAACGGCGTGGTGGTGGTGCCCACGTTCCGGCATGCGAACGACGACCGGGCCCTGGGCATCCTGCAGGAACACTTCGGGGACCGGCGCGTGGTCGGGGTCGATTCGACGGACCTGATCTGGGGGCTGGGATCGTTCCATTGCATCTCACAGCAAGAACCGGCGTGAGGGGCGGCGAGTGGGGTGCAAGAACCCGGGTTCTTGATCCGTTGGTGGGGTGAGCGCAGTCGCCGGGCTTGACCGGACGTTCGCCCTGGGTTGCCTGTTGCAGCCCTTCAGGGATGGACGCCGCAGGCTAGGACGGCGTGCGTGAAACCCTTGTCACCAACCATCATGAACTCACTCGTTGCATCCATCCTCGTCCTCGGCGCCGGTTCGACGGCCATCGCCCAGACGTTCAAGACTGTTGCCGTCTATGATGCGCCCACCCATCCCAACGGCGTGGACGTCCGGCTTCCCAGCCCGGCCTTCTACGCGTCGTTCGCCGCGACGGTTTCGGGCGCATTCGCCTCCAACAAGGGCGGCGTGATCAACTTTGACTCCACGCACTCGTTTCCCTGGAACGTGGCGGGCCTGCCGTTGTGGAACGCTCGATACGGCGTGGCGGGCGTGAACAACTGCGCGTTGTCCTTCGGTCAGCCCGTCCATGTCGCCAACATGGTTGGGAAGCCTTGGGTGCCGGTCTCGGGAAGCCCGAACGACCCCGGCGCGCTGGTGACGGTTGGGGCGACGCCCCTCGCGTTCAAGATGCAGGCCACGCAGCCGGCGTTCGGGCCAAGCGTGCCGATCACGCGCGCGGGCCTCACGGTCCTTCAACGGGCGGGAGTCCGTCAGAAGGTGGCCGTGACGTTCATCCAATCGGCGGCGCCGGCCCTGACGACGACGATCGTGATCCCGGCCGGCCTGCCTGGTCTCTCGACATCCGACACCTTCGTCGGGGCCAACGCATCGCCGGGAAGCAGAATCATCGCGGTGGAGGTCAGGTCGTTTGACGGTGCCACCGGCGCCGTGCTGCCGGTCGCGGTGGACGACCTGGCGTTCAGCGTGAACTAGTGTCGTGTCTCACAAATCGCTGGTGTTTGGTTGCTCCAAGAATGCCCCGGGGCAAGGCGTGAGGACGGAGCCTACCCGCAGCGGTCTGTGACGGACGAACCACGAAGCCCCGGGGCATACTTGGAGCAACCCGAAGGGCCGCGGCTCTTTTCGCGTCCCACGTCGTTGCTCGCTCCTCACAGACCTCTGCGGGTCTGCTCGTCACTCGCGCCTCGTTGGACACGAAAATCCCTCGCGGCGAAACACCCGCCATTTGTGAGACACGACACTAGGCCGGGACGATGCCCTAGGCGTGCATCACGCCGGCCGGATGCTTCTCCCCAAGGACTCCGACCGGCCTCGGCAATGACGTCCCGTCTCGGCATGAAGCCGCGGCGGGACTTTGGTTGAAACAAAGGCGTCCCGGGCGTGTGATTTTCGATGGAGCAGGGGCCGCGAACCGTGGCGGCCGCCGATGAGCGACACCGACCACTTCGAGTCCTTCGTCCGGGAGCACCAGGACAAGGTCTATGCGACCGCGCTGCGCATCCTTGGCAACGAGACCGAGGCGCGCGACGTGGCGCAGGAGACCTTCGTCCGGGCGTGGCATCATTGGGACGATGTGTCGTCCAGCACGTCGGCGGCCGGCTGGCTCAAGACGGTGGCGCGCAACCAGTGCATCAACCTCCTCCAACGGCATCGCGCACGCTGGAGCAACTTCACCGACCTTTCGCCCGACGACCCGTCGGAGCCCGGCTTCGAGGGGACGTTGTCGGTGCCGGAGGCGCAGTCGGCCCAGCTGCTGACGCAGGAGCAACGGGTGATCCTCGGGGAGGCGGTGGCGACGTTGCCGCCGGACCAGCGCGTGGCGTTGGTGTTGTATCACTTCGAGGACATGGACTACGGCGAGATCGCGCGTGAGATGTGCGTGAGCCTGGGCAAGGTGAAGACGGACATCCACCGGGCGCGTCGGGCGTTGTACAAGAGGTTGCAACCTTTGCGCGATGACCTGGGTTGCTAGGCGAGGAAGACGACGAGCAAGACGATGAAGCCACGCGTGGGACAGCAAGACGACGGCGACCGCATGGAGCGGTGGGCGGATGGCGTGCTGGGCGCCTTGCCCGAGCCGACGGCCCCTCATGACTTGTTGGCCTCGATCCTGGAACGTGTCCGGCGCGAGCAGGCCGTCCCGTGGCATCGGAGGCCGTGGCATGCGTGGCCGACGGCGCTCCGATGGGCATCGGCGCTCGCGTTGGCGGTTGTCCTGGGGCTGGCTTGGAGCCGGGGTGACGAAGCCATCCGGGCGGTGGCACGGGCCCTTCATCAAGTGGATGCCGTGCGCGTGGCCCACGAGACGGTGGCCCGCGTGCTCGACGCCGGCGGGGCTTGCCTGGGCGCCGTTGGCCACGTGGTCCAAAGCCTTCCCAGGACCGCGACCCTCGCGGCGGCGTCCGTTCTGGTCGCGCTGTGGATTTCAACCCTGGGCCTGGGCGCCGCCCTTTGGCGCCTTCTCCGGACCTCCTCATGAACGGCATTGGAACAACCTGTTGGATCCTCGGCTTGGCCGGTTGGCTTTTCACCGCATGTCCGCCCTGCGAGGTGCGGGCCGCGTTTCCGGCGGCCATGGCACGAGCGAACGACGCATCGACGCCCGCCCCGCAATCCAAGGAACCCGAGAAGGCCAGGGCCAGGGAAGCGGAGGTCCCGAGCAAGGACGATGCGCGGGCCGAGGAGTCCGAGGCACCCAAGGATCTCATCGTGGACCACCGGGACGTCACGGTCGCGTCGGGTGAGACGGTGGGAAACGTGTTGGTGACGTTCGGCAACGCCCGGGTGGAGGGTGACGTCACGGGCGACTTGGTGGTGGTGTTTGGGACGGCCACCGTCACGGGCCAGGTGCAGGGCGACGCGGTGGCGCTGGGAGGGGTGCTGTCCCTGGAGGAGGGCGCCCATGTGAAGGGGGACGCGGTCGGCATTGGCGGCGGCGTGCTACGGGGCGCCAATGTGAGGATTGACGGGAAGACGGTAAACCTGGGGTGGGAGGCGATCCCGGCGTCGTGGCGGGATCGGGCGCGACTGTTCTTCGAGGAATGCGTGCTGCTGGGCCGTCCATTGAGCCTGAGGGTGGACTTCGTGTGGTGGTTGTGGGGCGCGCTCTTGGCGATGGAGACGCTCCTGGCCCTGTTGTTCCCAGGGGCGGTGCGCGCCGTGGCCATGACGTGCAGGACGCGGCCCATGGCATCGGTGCTGGCGGGCTTGGCGGGCATCCCGGTCTTTTGGCTGGTGGTGGCCACGGTGTCGGCAACGGTGGTGCTGGCCCCGGTGGTGTTGCTGTTGGTGGCGGTGGTCTGCATCGGGGTGGCGTTGGGCGAGGCGGCGTTTCTCCGCGTTCTAGGCGGCGCGTTGCTGCGGGTGGTTCGCCCGGCCCCGTTCCCGGGGGCGTTGGAGTTCGCGGTGGGCGCGCTCCTGCTCACGGGGCTCTTCCTCCTTCCCTTCGTGGGCATACTGGCATGGGCCGCCATCGACGTCTGGGTCTTTGGAGCCGTCATCCTCGCGGCGGTGAGTCACCGCAAGGCCGCCCCGGCCGCCGCCCCGGGTGGCGATGGGGCGTCGTCTGTCGTGGCCTTCGCGCCGCCGCCCTTGGAAACCCGGCCGAGCCCGAGCGTCGCGCGCGAAAACGGCGGGCCCGTGGCCCCACCGGTCGCGTCCGTCGCGCCGACTTTCACCGATGCAAACCAGCAACCCCCAACGTTTGAAACCATGACCCTCCCCGAAGCCTCGCCGGCGTCACCGGCCTTTGTCCGACCCGCCGTGGACACGTCGCCGCAGGCAACGCGGCGATGGCACGATGCCGACCCGGGTCCGGCGCTGAGCCCGGATGCTCTGGGGCGAGCGGAGTACCCGGGGATGGGGCGGAGGCTGGGCGCGTTGGTGATCGACTGGGTGCCCTTGATGGTGATGGCGGGCCAGATGCCGGACCGGTTGCCGTGGGTTCGGATCGAGGATCCCGACGCGGCGTTCCGCGTGCTGGGTGGGATCGCCTATTTCGCGACAATGCTGGCGTGGCGGGGAACCACGCTGGGTGGGATGGTGGCGGGCTTGCGCGTGGTGCGCTTGGATGGGCGTCCGATGGACCGTCCAACGGCGACGGTGCGGGCGTTGGCGGCGGTGCTCAGCGTCCTGAGCCTGGGCCTGGGCTGGATGTGGGCCTCGTGGGACGCCCGGCGACAGACCTGGC
Organism: uncultured Verrucomicrobiota bacterium; assembly: GCA_903880005.1. GTDB lineage: Bacteria > Verrucomicrobiota > Verrucomicrobiia > Limisphaerales > UBA9464 > UBA6176. The sequence continues at coordinate 5,403 of CAIRNV010000084.1, forward strand.
ACGACCGCATCGCGGGAACGGTGGTGATCCGGGACGAGACCCGGCGGTCGTTGGTGTGACGACGCCCGGGCCTCGCTCGCTCACCGCCCCGCCGCGGCACGGATGCCGCGTCCCTGCGGCATCCGTTGCCTCCCAATTGAATCGTCCCTGCTAAGCGTTGTAGGTGCTGGAGCTGACGCGGCCGCCGCTTCCGGTCCAATTGGTGTGGAAGAACTGGCCGCGCGGCCGGTCCACGCGCTCGTAGGTGTGGGCGCCGAAGTAGTCGCGCTGGGCTTGAAGCAGGTTGGCGGGCAGGCGGTCGCAGCGATAGGAGTCGTAGAAGGACAAGGCGGTGGCGAAGGCGGGCACGGGGAGCCCGTGCAGGGCGGCGGCGGCCACGACCCTGCGCCAGCCGTCCTGGCAGCGGGCCAGCTCGCCGCGGAAGTAACCGTCCAACATGAGGTTCACGAGGTCCGGGTTGGCGTCGAAGGCCTCCTTGATCTTGCCGAGGAACCGGCTGCGGATGATGCAACCGCCGCGCCACATGAGCGCGATGCCGCCGTAGTTCAGCCCCCAGCCGTTCTCCTGGGAGGCGGCGCGCATGAGCATGTAGCCTTGCGCGTAGCTCACGATCTTGGACGCGTACAAGGCGCGCCGGATGTCCTCGACGATGGACTTGCGGTCGCCATCGATCCGGGGCGACGGGCCCGTGAGCAAGGGTGCGGCGGCGACGCGCTCGGCCTTCATGGAGCTGACGCACCGCGCGAAGACGGCCTCGGCGATCAAGGTCACCGGCTGCGCGAGGTTGGCGGAGTCGATGACCGTCCACTTGCCGGTGCCCTTCTGCCCGGCGGTGTCCAGGATGCGGTCCACCAAGGGCGACCCGTCGTCGTCGGCCTTGCCGAGGATGTTGCCGGTGATCTCGACAAGGAAGCTGTCGAGGTCGCCCTGATTCCACTCGCGGAAGACGTCGGCGATCTCGCCGGCCTGCATGCCGAGGCCGTCGCGCATGATTTGGTAGGCCTCGCAGATGAGCTGCATGTCGCCGTACTCGATCCCGTTGTGGACCATCTTGACGTAATGGCCGGAGCCGCCGCCGCCGACCCAGTCGCAGCAGGGGGTGCCGCCATTCACCTTGGCCGCGATGGCCTGGAAGATGGGCTTCACGTGGGGCCATGCGGCGGCGGAACCACCGGGCATGATGCTGGGGCCGAACCGCGCGCCCTCCTCGCCGCCGGAGACGCCGGTGCCGATGTAGAGGAGGCCCCGCGCCTCCAGCTCCCGGACGCGGCGGTCGGTGTCGTTGAACAAGGAATTGCCGCCGTCGATGACGATGTCGCCGGGCTCGAGGTGCGGGAGGATCTGGGCGATGAACTCATCCACCGCCGCCCCCGCCTTCACCATGAGCATGACCCGGCGCGGCCTGCGAAGCTGCGCGACCATCTCGGCGATGGAACGGGCCCCAACGATGTGGGTCCCCTTGGCCTCGTTGGCCAGGAACTCGTCCACCTTGGCGGTGGTGCGGTTGTAGGCCACCACGGTGAACCCGTGGTCGTTCATGTTGAGGATCAAGTTCTGGCCCATCACGGCCAGACCGATCACGGCGATGTCACCCGTGGGATTGCTCATGGAGTGGAGTCGTGCGCTTCCTGTCGGGGGAGGATGCTATCCAACGGCCATGGAGTGGCGAGCCGGAAGTCGGCAAGGCGGCCGCCCCGGGGAGGCTTGCCCGACGGGATCGCGGGCATTCAGGATGCCGTCCATGAGTGTTGTTCGTGGCGTCGCCCGGTCCTGGCAGCATCGAGTGGCGGCGGGGTTGGCGCTGGTTTCCGCCGTGCCGTGCGTGGGGGCGGAAATCATTGCCGGGCCCTTCGTCAGCCCCGTGAACGCCCATGTTTACTACTTGTTGGGCGAAAGCTCGTGGCAGGACGCCGAGGCCTTTGCGGTGCACCTGGGTGGACACCTTGCCACGCTGCGCTCCGACGCGGAGCAGGGGTGGGTGTTCGACCGCTTTGGCGCGTGGGCCGGCCAGTTTCGCAGCCTTTGGATCGGGCTGCGTCGCGTGTCGCCGGGCGGGCCCTTTGCCTGGGCCAGCGGCGAGCCCGTGCCGTACACGCACTGGCTTCCGGGCCAGCCGGACAATTCGCCGGTCACCGGGGGCGAGGCCTACGTCCACTTGCTGAACACGGGCAACGCCTACGGCCATCCCGGCGGTTACTGGAACGACCTCGCCAGCCCCAACGTGGTGTTCACCGTGTTCAACCCGATCTGCGGCGTGGTCGAAATCGTCCCGTCCGGCGATCCCGAGGTCCGCCTGACGGTGGAGTCCGACGCGGCCGGAGCGCGCGTCACGGCGGCCACCCCCGCCACCACCGTCCGGGTGGTGTGGGAAGCCTCCTCGACGCTCACGCCGCCCTCGTGGTCCGTGGTGGCCGTCGAATCCGATGTGTCCGGCCGTGCGACATGGTCGCGCTTGGCCGAGGGCGGGGCAGGTTCGGGGTTCCTTCGGGTGCGCGCCCATGACACCCCGGGGTTCAACGCACGGCTGGACCGGGTGATCCGGAGGGTGCGGGTTGTCCATCCCGACGCGGTGTTGCTGGAATCGTCCCCGGTGTTGTCGGGATGGGTGACGGGATGGCCCGATGCGTCGCCCTTGCGCGCGGTGCTGCGTGTCGCGGGCGGCACGGTGGTCGCGGAGCAAGGCGACCCATGGGGCGACCCATCGATCTCCTTTCGGGCGGCTCCGTGGCTGGGCGACATGGAGCTTCCGTGGCCGGTCGCGATGAACCTGGAGGAAGCGGAATCCGCGTTGCGGGAGGCGGGTTATGGATCGGAGTACAAGACGCTCACGTTGCGGCAACCGGTGTACCCCGGGATGACCGAGCCGTACTTCATCTTCGGCACCCCATCGCACGGGTTTGTCTTCGTCGGGACGACGACCCGCAAGGTGTTCGTGGGGAACTGAGCCGTAACGATTCCGTTGGATCGGTCGTGCTGGCTCGATCTGCTTCCGCAATGACTTCCCTGCCAACGGAACAGTTCCGGCGAGGAGGGGCACGCGCTCCCTCGACCAAGGCCATCGGTGGCCCCGATTTCCATTTCCAGCATGCCCCGCCGCGCCCGTCCACGACGGCGGCTCATCAACCCGTGTCGTGTCTTGTAGAACCCAAATCCTCGCGTAAGGAGGTGGGAGGCTCGCGATCCGCAAGCGGGCGAGTTGCGGCAGGCTTCGTGCCAGCACGCGCTCGTAGCGGATGGGCATCCACCTCAGCATGGGCATCCCTGTGACCGAATCCTTCGCGTCTTCGCGTCTTCGCGTGAGCAAATCCCCGCTGCATGCATCATGGAATCAGCGCTTGGGAGGCCTTGTTTTTTGAATCACGCGAAGGCGCCAAGACGCGAAGAGTGCCGGCAGGGTCCGAACTCGGGCGGGGCCGCGTGGGGCTAGAACCGGGCACTCAAAAACTCCTTACGCGGAGATCAGGGTAGGACGTCGGCCCTTCACCACGACGAATCACCTGCCCATGCTGTAGGCTACCTGCTCCCACACCGAGGCTCACGGCACCCGGTCTGCAAGAGCATCGGAACATGGCGCAAGCGCATCGGAACGTCGCGCAGGCGCATCGGAACGTCGCGCAGGCGCATCGGAACGTCGCGCAGGCGCATCGGAACGTCGCGCAGGCGCATCGGAACGTCGCGCAAGCCCATCGGAACGCCGCGCAAGCCCATCGGAACATCGCGCAGGCGCATCGGAACATCGCGCAAGCCCATCGGAACGTCGCGCAAGGGCATCGGAACGTCGCGCAAGCGCATCGGAACGTGGCGCAAGCGCATCGGAACATCGCGCAAGGGCATCGGAACATCGCGCAAGGGCATCGGAACGTCGCGCAAGGCCATCGGAACGTCGCGCACGCCCGTCGGAACGTCTGGCCGATCCGTTTCAACGGGGAGGGAAGTGATGGTGCCGCAGGTTTCCGGCCTGCGCCTCGCTCACGCCCCGTCTTGCAGGAGCATCCGCTTCGCCATCACTTCCCTCCCAACGGAATCGTCCCCGCTCAGTCGTTGAACAGGAATTGGAAGTCCTCGATGGAGAGGTTGGTGGTGAAGGATTCCTCGCCCAGGACGTCGTCGGCGAGGGCCTTCTTCTTTTGTTGCAGGGCGCGGATTTTTTCCTCGAGGGAGTCTTTGATGAGGAGGCGGTAGGCGATGACCTTTTGGGTTTGGCCGATGCGATGGGAGCGGTCGATGGCCTGGGCCTCGACGGCGGGATTCCACCAGGGGTCGAAGAGCACGACGTAGGGGGCGGCGGTGAGGTTGAGGCCGAAGCCGCCGGCCTTGAGGGAGATGAGGAAGATCGCGCTGCCCTCGGCGGCCTGGAACTCGCGGACGAGTGCGCCGCGGTCCTCGGTCTCGCCGGCGAGGAAGAAGGTGTTCCAGCGACGGGCGTGAAGCTCGGACTGCAGGATTTCGAGGAGGGAGACGAACTGGGAGAAGACGAGGACCTTTTGGCCTTCCTCGACGAGGGGCTCGAGGGTTTCGACGAGGGCCTCCAGCTTGGCGGAGGGGGCGTTGGAGTCGGGCTGGACGAGGCGTGGGTGGCAGCAGATTTGGCGGAGGCGCAGGAGGGAGGTGAGGAGGTTGAAGCGTTCCTGGGCGAGTTGCTTGGCGGTCTTGACCTTGAGGAGCATTTGCTGCGCGCGCTTGAGCTCGGCCTTGTAGAGCGTGAGCTGGTCGCCCTCGAGATCGCAAAAGAGGTCCTCCTCGATGCGATCGGGAAGGTCGCGCGCGACCTGGGACTTGGTGCGGCGAAGCAGGAAGGGGCGGGTCCGGGCGGCGAGGCGCCGACGTGCGAGGGGGTCCTGGGAGGAGTCGAAGAGGCGTTGGAAGGATGCCCGGTTGCCGAGGATGCCGGGCATGGCGAAGGACATGAGGGACCAGAGGTCGAGGAGGCGGTTCTCGATGGGGGTGCCGCTGAGGACGAGTCGATGCCCGGCCTTGAGGGTGCGGACGAGCATGGAGGTGACGGACGAGGGGTTCTTGATGTACTGGCCCTCGTCGAGGACGACGGCGAGGAGGGAATGCTCGGCCAAGGCCTCCCCGATGGAGCGAAGCTGGTTGTAGTTGAGGATGTGGACGTCGGCCTCGTCGAGGCGCGAGGGCATGGCTTCGAGTTCCGTGCCGCGCCATGGCTTCACGCGAAGGTGGGGGGTGAAGCGGGCGGCCTCGGCCCTCCAGTTGTCGCAGACGGACTTGGGGCAGATGACGAGGATGGGCGGGATGGACCGTGGCTTGCGCGCCTTGGCCTGCGGCGAGGGGCGCGGCGGCGCCTCGCCTCCCAGGCGGCCTTCCTCGTGCTCGGCTCGGAGCCATGCGATCCATGTCAGGGTCTGCAACGTCTTGCCCAGGCCCATGTCGTCGGCCAGGACGCCGCCGAAGCCATTGGTCGCGAGGTAGGCGAGGAAGTGGAAGCCCTCGAGCTGGTATGGCCGTAGCTCCGCCTTGACCAGGCCCGGCTTCTCGGGCTGCACGCGGGTCTTGATCTCCTCCGCCCGGATGCGGATGCGCTGGACGGAATCGTCGGGGAGGAGGCCCTTGGCGGCGTCGGGGTCGATTTGGAGGACATGGAGTCGCTGGGGCTCGGCGGCGAGGTCGTGGGGGCTGAGCCCGAGCTTGGCGAGTTGCTGGTCCTCGGCGTCGGTGAGCTGGAAGTCCAGGCGACGCCAACCCTTGGAGGCGAGGCGCACCCATTTGCCGCGGGCTTCCAGGAGCAGCTTGAGTTCCTCCTGGGTGAGGGAGGTTTCGCTGACGTCGAGGACGACGCGGAGATCGAACCAATCCACGGCCTCCGACGGGGCGGCGGCGAGGCGCACGCGGCCGGAGACCTCGGCGTGCGTGAACGAGGCGAGTTCGCCGTTGAGTTCGACGGAGACGTCCTTGGGGAGGGACTGGAGCCATGGGACGAAGCGGTCCGGGAAGGATCGGGTGACGCGCAGGAGCCATTGTTGGCGAGCGAAGTCCCAGCGGAACCCGATGGACTCCACGAAGGATGGCAACGCCGCGAGGCCGTTGCGGTCCACGGCGACGATCTGGTCGCCCGCGGCGGCCTGGAGGGCTTCGATCGCCTTGGCGCCCGGGGGTTCCTGCCATTGGGCGCCGTTCCAGCGCTCGACCAAGGTCGCGTCGGGCGAGAGCCCGAGCACGTCCATGACGCAGTGCTCGGCATCGGAGCCGTGGGTGAGCTGGCGCAGGTGGAGCCGGAGCAGGGGACGCAGGGGGATGAGGCGGACCCGGTCGGCGAGGCGCGGGGGCAGGTCGATGCCGAGATTGCGGAGGAAGCGCACGCCGCCCCGGGACTCGACGGCGGCGGCGGGGACGGGTGTGTCGGAGTTGAGGGCCACGAGGCGGTCGTCGGTCGCCGGCCCGGGGAACAGGGCCTCGTCGGTAAGGTAAAGGGTGGGGAAGCCCGGGAACGTGGCATGGATCCTCGGGGCGGGGTTGCCGGCGTCGTCCACCAACCGAAGGAGGTAGTCGCCTTGGACGTCCTCGGGGGCGGTCAGGCGCCAGCGCAACGGGTACTGGGAACGCGCGAGGGCCTCGCCGTCGCGGTTGACGACGCGGGAGGCGACGCCGGGTTGGCGCAGGAGGAAGCCCAATGCGCGACGTGCCGTGGGCTCGCCCGGGTTGATGGCGGGCTTCTTGTAGCCGTTGGCGGCCAACCCTTGCTGGAAGGCGTGCCAAATCAGGAGCGCCTCCGGTTCCAACGCCCCGCGCGAGGCGTGGGTCTGGCCGAAGCGCTCGAACTGGTGGGCCTTCATCGCCTCGAAGTCGTCGGTGGAGGCGCGTCGCCATTCGAGCAACGCCTCGCCGTCGTCGAAGCGAATGCGAAGGTCGGCGGAGCCGGAGGCCATCGCGTCGTCCTCGGGAACCACCCCCCACGAGGCGAGGACCTGGCGCCAGTGCTCGATCTCGGCGTTGCGTTTCTCGAGGGCGAGGCGGCGGCGCAGGGGTTCCAGGTCGGAGATGGGTTGGAGGAAGGCGGGGTAGCCGGCGCCCTTGTCCACGGCGAACTGGGCGAGGTAGAGCCAGAAATCGAACTCGTCGCCCGGTGGCGTTCGCCAAAGCTGGATGCCGTCAAAGGCGGAGGCGGAGGCGGAGGAACGGGCCAACCCGACTCGTTCCAGCTCGGCGCGGGGGATGGCGAGCCGCTTGCCGAAGCGCTTGTAGAGGTCCGTGACCTGGGAGAGGAAGCCTCGTTGCTCGGCCGTGACGTCATGCCCGCGCTCGGCCAGGCGTCGTTCCAATGGCGAGGGCTGGGGGGCGGGGCGTGGCGGCGTGGCGGGGATGGCTCCGGGCTCGGGTCGTGCCGGGGCCTGCGCGGCGTTGGTGGGCCTGGCTGGCGACGCGTCCAGGGCCTTGGCCTCGGACGCCGCCGTTGCGCCTTGGGATGGCTTGCGGCCGGCCTTGGCGGGTTTCTTGGGTGCATTGCCCTCGATGAGCCGGTGTCGGGTCAGCAGGTGACGCGTGAGGGCGAAGGCGTGCTCGCAGGACGGCCCGTTGGCGCAGGTGCACTCCGCGACCCATCGGCTTGCGTCGTCCAAGCGAAGGGCCACCTCGCAGGGATGGGCCCCCGCGACGGTCCCGGCGAAGGATCGGTGCGGGTCGATGCAGCGGATCGATTGGACGATGCCCCGCCGGAAGACCTCGTCGCCCCGTTCGCGCACAGCGGAGGGGTAGGCTTCAAGGGATTTCTCGGCAGCGGCGGCATCGGCAAGGGAAAAGTCGCGCCAGTCCATGGCCGCCGAGAGTAAGGCCGAAGCGCGTTGCGACAATCCCGTTCGCGGAAGTCGTCACGAACGGGCGGCCCGGGGTCAGATGACGAAGTCGTCGGCGCCGGCGGGGTGTTCCTTGAGGAGGATCGCCCGTTCCACGAGGTCGGCCACCGTGCGTTCCTCCAGGATGCCGGCGATGGCGTCCCGGACTTCCTTCATGATGGAGCGGAGGGCGCAGAGGCGTTCGTTGGGGCAGTTGCACTTCTCGTAGAACTTCTCGCTGACGCATCCCACGGGAGCGAGGGCGCCCTCGAGGTGTCGGATGACGTCGGCGAGCCGGATTTCGGAGGCGGGCCTTGCGAGGCGGTAGCCGCCGGTGATGCCACGACGGCTCTCGACGAAGCGTCCGCTTCGGAGGGCGTTGAGGATTTGCTCGAGGAAGCGCTTGGGGATGTTTTGCTCCTTGGCGACGTCCTGGACGCGGATGACGCCCGGGCCGTGGTGCAGGCCCAGGTGAGTCAGGGCACGCAGGGCGTATTCGCCGCGGACGGAGAGCTTCATGGGGGGCGAGGCTAGAAACTCCAGTGTGAGGGTCAAGAATGGAGGTTGGGAGCGAGGGCGCTGGGATGGAGGTGTTCGGGGCATTGAACGGCACGTTTGGCTCAATCTCCAGATATGTCTTCCAATCTAGTAGAGATTTAAGGCATGGTGTGCGGACGTGAAGGGGGCGAGGCATGGCGGTGGGGGGTGGAGCGCCGTTGGGCTGGCTTGGATCTTGGGCCTGGCGGCCTGCATGGGCGTGGCCTTGGCCGGGACGATTCCGGGCCGGGCGAAGGAGATTCATTTGCTGAACGTCAGCTACGACCCGACGCGCGAGTTTTATTCGGAGTACAACGCGGAGTTTGCCCGGCATTGGAAGGAACGGACGGGGGACGACGTGCGGGTGCGGCAATCGCACGGAGGCTCCGGGCGGCAGGCGCGAAGCGTGATCGATGGGTTGAGGGCGGACGTGGTGACGTTGGCGTTGGCGAACGACATTGACGCGATTGCGAGGAAGAGCGGCCGGATTGCGACGAACTGGGCGACGCGGCTGCCCTCGAACAGTTGCCCGTACGTGAGCACGATCGTGTTCCTGGTGCGGCGCGGGAATCCCAAGGGGATCCGGGACTGGCCGGACTTGGTGAGGGAGGGGGTGGCGGTGGTGACGCCGAACCCGAAGTCGGGGGGGGGCGCCCGCTGGAACTACCTGGCGGCGTGGGGTTACGCGTTGCGTCGTCCGGGTGGGTCGGAGGCGGCGGCGGAGGCGTTTGTGCGGGAGTTGTACGCGCATGCGCCGGTGCTCGACACCGGGGCGCGGGCTTCGACGATGACGTTCACGGAGCGCGGGATTGGCGATGCCTTGATCACGTGGGAGAACGAGGCGTTCCTGGCCATCCGCGAGCATGGGCCGGGCGAATACGAGGTGGTGGTGCCCTCGGTGAGCATCCTGGCCGAGCCGCCGGTGGCGTGGGTGGACCGGGTGGTGGAGCGAGGCGGGACGCTGGCGGTGGCGCGGGGGTACCTGGAGCATCTGTACTCGGAGGTGGCGCAGGAGATGGCGGCGCGGCACGGGTTTCGTCCGAGCGACCCCAAGGTGCGGGCCCGGCATGCGGCGCGGTTCCCGGAGGTGGCGTTGTTCACGATCGACGAGGTGTTTGGCGGCTGGGCGAAGGCGCAGGCGAGGCACTTCGCGGACGGCGGGGTCTTTGATCGGATTGCGAGGCGATGAACGGGGGAAAGCCCAGTGGGAAGCCGGGGGGGAGGCCACGGTCGCGGCGGGTGTTGCCGGGCTTTGGCCTGACGTTGGGCGTGACGTTGGGCTACCTGGGCGTGCTGGTGTTGATTCCCTTGGGGGCGTTGTTCCTGAAGGCCTCGGGGATGGGTTGGGCGGAGTTCCTGAAGGCGGCTGGGAGCCCTCGCGCGATGGCGTCGTACCGGGTGACGTTTGGGTCGGCGTTGTTGGCGGCGAGCGTGAACGCGGTGATGGGGACGCTGATGGCATGGGTCTTGGTGCGGTACCGTTTCCCGGGGCGGCGTGTGCTGGACGCGTTGGTGGACTTTCCCTTTGCGCTGCCGACGGCGGTGGGGGGATTGACGCTGGCGAACCTGTTTGCGGCGAAGGGGTGGCTGGGGCGGTGGTTGGAGCCGATGGGATGGAAGGTGGCGTATGCGCCGGCCGGGATCGTGGTGGCGTTGGTGTTCATCGGGCTGCCGTTCGTGGTCCGTTCCTTGCAACCGGTGCTGGAGGACATCGACCACGAGGTGGAGGAGGCGGCTGCGACGCTGGGCGCGGGGCGGCTGCGGACGTTTGGACAGGTGATCCTGCCCACGTTGTTGCCATCGATCCTGACGGGCTTCTCCCTGGCCTTGGCCCGGGCGATTGGCGAGTACGGCTCGGTGATCTTCATCGCGCCGAAGGAGTCCGAGATCGCGTCCCAACTGATCTGGTATCGGCTGGAGGAGTACGACTACGCGGGGGCGATGGCGATTGCGGTGGTGATGCTGGTGGCGTCGTTTGCGTTGCTGGCGGGGGTGAACCTTGCGGAGCGGTGGGCGAGCCGGTTTCAACGCTGACATGAGCGCGAGGCTGACAAGGCGGGGCGGTTCGGGCGCAGCGGCGAAGCCGCGACGCGGGAGCGAGGACCCGGCGTGGGTGCGATGGTTGTTGGTGGGTGTTTGCCTGGCGTTTGCGGGGGTCTTCCTGGTGCTGCCTCTCATCAACGTGTTTGGGCAGGCGTTGGCGCGGGGTTGGCGGGCGAGCGTGGGGTCCCTGGCGCATCCGGACACGCTGGAGGCGTTCAAGCTGACGGCGTGGGTGACGGCGATTTGCGTGCCGGTGAACACCGCGTTTGGGGTGGCGGCGGCGTGGCTGGTGGCGCGGTTCGAGTTCCGGGGCAAGGCGCTGTTGGTGACGCTGATTGACCTGCCGTTCTCGGTCTCGCCCGTGGTGACGGGCATGCTGTTCGTGCTGTTGTTTGGGTTGCGGGGCTACCTGGGGGCCTGGTTGGACGCGCGGGACATCCAGGTGATCTTCGCGACCCCCGGGATCGTGCTGGCGACGTTGTTCGTGACGGTGCCGTTCGTGGCACGGGAGCTGATCCCGGTGATGCAGGCGCAGGGCAGCGATGCCGAGCAGGCGGCCCTGACGCTCGGGGCGAGCGGTTGGCAGGCGTTCTGGCACGTGACCTTGCCCTCGATCAAATGGGGGCTGCTGTACGGGGTGATCCTGTGCCACGCGCGGGCGGTGGGGGAATTTGGGGCGGTGGCGGTGGTGAGCGGCCGGGTTTCGGGCGTCACCGACACGGTGCCGCTGCGGATCGAGAAGCTGGACAACGAGTACAACCCGGTGGCGGCGTTCACCCTGGCGGCCCTGCTGGCGCTGCTGGCGTTGGTGACGCTGGGGATCAAGACGTGGCTGGAGCACCGGCAGCAAGGGGAGCTGGCGCGGGCGCAAGCCCCCATGGAAGCAAGCGATGAGCATTGAACTGAAGGACGTGTCGAAGCGGTTCGGGCCGGTGGCGGCGGTGGACCGGGTGTCGTTCCAGGTGGGGGACGGCGAGTTGGTGGCGTTGCTGGGCCCGAGCGGCGGGGGCAAGACCACGGTGCTGCGGATGATCGCCGGGCTGGAGGAGCCGACGGAGGGCGACATCCTCGTGCGGGGCCAGCGGGTGAACGACGTGCCGGTGCAACGGCGCAACATCGGGTTCGTGTTCCAGGGCTACGCGTTGTTCAAGACGATGTCCGTCGCGGACAACATCGCCTTTGGCCTCAAGATCAAGAAATGGCCGTCGGCGGAGCGGGAGGCCCGGGTGGAGGAATTGCTGCGGTTGTTCGGGCTGGAGGGCCTTGGGCGTCGGTTTCCGCACCAGCTTTCGGGTGGGCAGCGGCAACGGGTGGCCATCGCGCGCGCCCTGGCTCCGAGGCCGTCGGTCCTGCTGCTGGACGAGCCCTTTGGCGCGGTGGACGCCAAGATTCGGCAGGAGCTGAGGGATTGGCTGGTGCGGATGCATGACGAGTTGTCGGTGACGACGGTCTTCGTGACGCACGACCAGGAGGAGGCGATGGAGGTGGCGAGCCGGATCGTGATCTTTAGTCGCGGCCGGTTGGAGCAGGTGGGCGCGCCCCGGGTGGTGTATGAGGAACCGGCGAACGAGTTCGTGGCGCGGTTCATCGGCGTGTTGAACGTGCTGGAGCTGAGGGTGGAGGGCGGCGTGGCGCGGTTGAACGAGCTGACGTTCCCGGCGCATGGCGTGGCGGAGGGGCAGGGGTTGCGGATTGGGTTTCGCCCCTATGCCGTCCAGGTCTCCCGCAATCCCCGGGAGCACCGGTATCGGGCGACGCTGCGGCACGTGTACTTCCTTGGCGTGTTGATGCGGCTGGAGTTGGCGACGCCCTCGGGGCTGGTGGTGCGGTCGCGCATCACGAAGGACGAGTTCACGAGGCTTGGCTTGGCGGAGGGGGACGAGGTGTCGTTTCACGTGCGCGAGTACCGGGTCCTGGCCCGCGACGGGGACGGGTTGGGCCCGGAGGTGTCGGCGGTGCACCACGCGGGGACGTTGGGCGAGGGCATCTAGTGTCGTGTCTCACAAATGGCTGGTGTTTCGCCGCGAGGGGTTTTCGTGTCCAACGAGGCGCGAGTGACGAGCAGACCCGCAGAGGTCTGTGAGGAGCGAGCAACGACGTGGGACGCGAAAAGAGCCGCGGCCCTTCGGGTTGCTCCAAGAATGCCCCGGGGCTTCGTGGTTCGTCCGTCACAGACCGCTGCGGGTAGGCTCCGTCCTCACGCCTTGCCCCGGGGGATTCTTGGAGCAACCAAACACCAGCGATTTGTGAGACACGACACTAGCCCGCGCATCGCTCGTTCCTCGGCTTGCGGGAGCATCTGCTTCGCCATCACTTCCTTTCCCACTGAGTCGGCACGGCTCGGCGTGGTTTGTGCTCCCACGCGCCCCATGCCGAGTCATCAAGCCATGGTTGCGGTGGGCCACGACGGCGCGATGACCGCGCCCGTCCGTGCGGGGCACGTGCCCCGATCCGCGTCGCGTGGGATTGGGAGAATGCTCCTCGCCGTCATCGGCCCGCCTCGCATGGGATCATTTTGGACGAGGACCTGGCTGTTTTGGTGGGCGTCCGTGGCGTTCCTCCGGGTCGGCATTGCCGCGCCGCTGCACCCCACCTTTTTCAAGCCGCATGCCTCGGACTCATTGTTTGAAGGGCCCGTCCTTCGGTTTGAGATCACCATCGCGGGCCCGGAGATGGACTCCTTGCGGCGGGAGCCGCGCAAGACGGTCCCGGCCACGCTGCGTGTCGGCTCCAACACGTGGCAACGCGTCGGCGTGCGCATCAAGGGCGCGGCCGGATCGACCCGCAGCATCGATGAAGACCCCGCGCTGACGCTGAACGCGGACAAGTTCGTCCCCGGCCAGAAGGTCATGGGGCTCGACAAGTTCCACCTGAACAATTCCGTGCAGGACCCGAGCCGGATGTCGGAGCTGGTGTGCGGCGACCTTTATCGCAGGGCTGGCATTCCAGCGGCGCGGGCGACGCATGCCTTGTTTGCATTGAATGGGCGGGACATGGGTTTGTATGTGCTCAAGGAGGGATTTGACCGCGCCTTCCTGGCACGGAATTACGCCGACGCTTCGGGCAACCTCTACGATGGCGGGTTTCTTCGCGACATTGATCAAGACCTGGAGCTGGACGCGGGAAAGGAGCCGCCCGACTGGAAGGACCTGCACGCGTTGGCGGATGCCTGTCGGCAGCCGGTTCCCACACAGCGGAATGCCCGGGTGGACGCGTTGCTCGACGTGGATCGGTTCCTGACCTACGCGGCGCTTCAGGTGATGACGGAGGACTGGGACGGCTACCCGGGCAATCGCAACAACTACCGGCTCTACCATGATCCTGCTTCGGGGAAGTTCGTGTTCATGCCGCACGGGATGGACCAGATGTTCCGGCATGGCGGCATGCCCGTGGATCGAACTTTCGAGGGCATGGCGGCGCAAGTGGTGATGAGTCGCCCCGAGTGGCGCGAGGCGTACTACGGGCGGGTGGCTGCGTTGCTGACCAACGTGTTCACGTCCGCGGCGATCTTCCGGACGTTTGACGCGGCCGTTGCCCGTCGCGAGGTCGCCCTTGCGAGGTTGCCGCCGGGCGATGCGGCGGGCATCCGCCAAGCGACGCGAGAGCTGCGGGGATCCATCGAGCAACGGATTCCGCAGGTGGCCCAAATGCTGGCCAACAGGCCCAAGCCCGTGCGGCTCGGACCGGAGGGTCTCGTGGATCCGACGCAGTGGGTGGTGCGGATGGCGGAAGGTGAGGGTCGGGCCGAGCGCGTCGAGGAGCCGGGCGGGCCGGCGTTGATGAGGCTGACGTTGGCAGGCGCGGGTGCGCCTTCATGGCGGGCTCGGGTGTCGTTGCCCCAGGGCAAGTATCGGTTCGAGGCGCGAGCGCGCGTCCGCGGCGTGGAATCCAGCGGTGACGCCAAGGGCGTCGGGCTCGGCATCCGGGTCAGTGGCGCTCCCCGGGCCAACAAGATCGTCGGTACGTCGGACTGGTCTCCCCTGTCGTTTGACTTCGTCCTGGAAGGGACGGGCGAGGTGGAATTGGTGGCCGAACTTCGCGGCCAAAAGGGAACGGGCGACTTCGACGCCGGCGCCTTTAGGCTTCGTCTGATGCCTTAACCGGGAGGATTCAGTTGGGTCGGTGGTGCTTGATCGATCTGCTTCCGCAAGAGCTTCGTCCTTCGCTCGTTACGGGCCTCGTACCGGCCCGCGCATCGGTCGTTCCTCGGCTTGCGGCGGTGAATGATCCGGGGGTGCCGACGTTTCCGTCCGCATTCCACGTTCACCCAATCACGTCCTGCGAAGTGCCCGGTTGACTCGGGAAAGACACGGTGTCACTCCGGGCCGAGATGTCCGTTTTCCCCCGTTCCTTCCTTCGCGTCGTGTCGCGTCCCTTCCTTTCCGCCTTCGTCCGGGACCTGCCGTGGGCCGCGACCGGAATCCTGTTGGCGATGGCCTTCTCAGCCTCCGCGCAGACCCTCACCAACACCCTGCCGGGCCGCACCGTCGTGCGCATGGTCGCCGATCCGTACCGGGACGTGATCTATGCCTTGAACTCCGGGACCGCCACCGTGCCCGGGTCCATCGTCACCCTGGACCCCGCCACCGGCGGCGTGCTCGGCGAGGTGGCCACGGGTCGCCTCGCCACGGACCTCGCCCTCGCTCCCGAAGGCAATGCCCTGTACGTGATCAACGCGGGCAACCGTACGGTCGCCCGATACTCAACCCAGCCCGTCGCCCTGGGCGAGACGCGCACGGTGACCACCCCGGGCACCTATGATCCCTCGCTGCCCCTGCGCATGACCGTCACCCCCGGCGGGCAGGTGTACTTCACCGACGGCGCATGGACGCCGCGCCTGTTCCTGCTGGACTTCGCATCGGGGTCGCAATCGCTGGCCTTCGACGACAATGGCGGCGTCGGCGCGGTCGGCGTGTCGCGTTCCGGGACGTCGATGTATCTCTGGCGCCAAGTCGGGTGGAGCGCCGGCGTGGGGTCGTCTTCGGTTGCGCGGCTCGGCCTGATGGACGGTGGGTGGAAGGTGGTGGAGACGTCATCGATCCCGATGTCGCGGGACCCGCTGGACACGCCGGTGCTGCTGGACGTCGCGGGGGCGCGATTGTTCGTGAAGCAGGTGGCCTTCGATGCGGCGAAGTTGGGGCGGGTGATCCGGGAGTTTCCCGAATGGATCTATGCGGTGTCACAGGACGGGGTCGTGGCGTCCGGGGTGAGCCGATTGTTCGACGTGGACACGGGGAAGACGATGGCGCAATGGCCTGGGAGCAGCTCCGTGCAGGCGTTCTCTGGGAGCCAACGTCATCTCCTGCGTTGGGTGCCGGCCGTGGGCCTGCTGGTGCATGATCTTGCCTCGGTCGTGTCGTTGGCGGGGCCGGAGCCCACGCCATGGGTCCCGAATGGAACCTTGCTGGGGGCCTCCCCGGCACGGCTCGCATGGGCGACGGCATTGCCCGCGCGTTCCTTCGACGTCTTCCTTTCCACCAACGCCGTCGAGGTGGCCGAGGCCACGACGAACTCCCCGGCCTACCTCGGCCGGACGACGGATCTCGCGTGGCCCCTCGTGGTGCCCGTGCCGCCGGGGACGCGGTGGCATTGGCGGGTGGACCTCAACGGCTACGACGGCGCGGTGCGGCGGGGGAAGGCATGGTCCTTCGCCACCTCGGCCCTGGAGATATCGCCCGACCAAGTCCAGGCCACGGGCTTTGTGGGCCATGACGCCCTGCCGCGCGACATCCAGGTGGGCGGGGCAGGCTTGCCATGGACGGCGCGGGCGACCGGGGGCTCGTGGCTGAAGGTCGAGCCCGCGTCGGGGACGACGGCGGGAACGGTGCGGCTGGGCCTTCGGACGGCCGGGCTTGCCCAGGGCATGTACAACGAT
>CAIRNV010000085.1 GCA_903880005.1 uncultured Verrucomicrobiota bacterium
TCGTCGCGGTTGGAGGGGCTGGCGTCGGGGGCTCCGGGCAGCGGTTCCACGCGGTTGAGGAGGTTGAACCACGGGAGCGCGTTGGTGCTGGCGGGGTTGGCGAAGTACTCGGCAATGACGACGCGTTGCTCGGCGGGAGTGGGCACGTAGATGCGGATGCGCTGGGTGAAGGAGGCGGAGCCGTTGTCAGCGCGCAGCTCCACGTCGTGGGCCTTGCCGGCGTCGTGGGCCGACGCCTCGAAGGTGTAGGTGCCGGAAAGGTTCGTGCCCGACAGGCTGGGGAAGTTCCAACGCCCGCCCGCCGGGATGGCTTGACCGGGGGTCACCGTGACGACGCGACCCTCGGGATCGGTGACGTCAAAGCGGATCGTGATGGCCTCGCCAGGACGAAGGCCGTGGTCGGGAAAGGAGTTGGTCAGGGCATCGCCGGGCCGGACGAGGCGCGACAAGACGTTGGTGAAGCGAATGGAAGGGGCCTTGAAGGCGCTGACGATGTCGGCAAAGCGGCTGGGGATGAACTGGTAACCGGAGGTGAACGGGGCGGACGCGTCAAATTGGCCGAGCACCCCGATGACGGTTGAGGTGCCCACGGGGATGACCTTGCCGATGAGGTCGGTACCCGCGTTGGCGTAAAGGGGGAAGGCTTGGCCGAGCGTGTCGGTCATGGCGATGCCTGCCGAGATCGAGGTGAAGACGCCCGACGTGGCGACGGGATCAATGACGACATCGCGAGCGACCACCAGGCTGCCCTCCAGGGCTTCGAGGACGTTGGGGTCCGTCGAGAAGGGAAGCGGAACCGGCTCGGGAACGGGTTGGTGGGTGGAGAGGATGGTGACGGCGTGCGCGGGATTGGAGTCGGCCGGCGCCATTTCGAGGAGGCCCCGGAAGTGGGTGACGGGCGACTTGATGCGCACGCGTGTCCCGGCGGCCGGAAGTGCCTTGCCGGCCGATTGCGCACCGGACCAGAACACGGCCATGCCGGCCGTCTCGTCCTGGATGTAGAAGAGGTAGTTGGCCGTGCCGGAGGTGAGGTTGGCGTGGGTGGTCACGACGCCCTCGACGGTGAAGAGGCTGGTGGTGTCGAGGGGCGTTCCTTGGGCGGGATCCTGGGCCGCGCGCAGGGACGCAAGCGTGACCACGCGGTTGGCGGGGTCTTCTTGGACGACCACGACGGCGGGGTCGCTGGTGACGGAGCCGAGGGGGTTGCGGACGACCACGCGGTAGCGGCCGGCGTCGGCGGCCTGGATGTTCGCGAGGGAAAGGGTGGCCGACGTGGCGCCGGGAATGGGTGTCCAAGAGCCGTTGGCGGCCTCGCGTTGCCACTCGAAGGACAGGGGTTCGGTGCCGCCCGCCGCGGCGGAGAGCGAGGCGTTGGAGCCAATGTAGAAGGTCTGGCCGACGGGTGGAACGGAGAGGAAGGGGGGCTTGGAGACGGAGGGGTCGCCAGTGACGGTCACCATGTCGAAGCGAGCGGTGCCATTGCCGCTGTAGGTGCCGGAGATGGCCGCGAACGCCCCGCCATCGAGGGTGGAGACGACGCGGAACTTAAGCTGCGGGTTGTTGCTGGCTGCGGCGACGGACGAGAGGTCGAGGGTGACACGATTGGTGAACACACCCGCCGCCACGACGCCCACCACGGCTCCCTCCGTGAAGGTCGTCCCATCGGTGGAGTACAAGACGGCCAACCGGCGACTGGAGGTGGACGAGCCGCGGTAGTCGAAGGCGAGACGGATGTTCACGAAGCCGACCGTGCCGGCGGCGACCTCGATGCCGGCCTTGCGGTCGCCCTCGGGGGTCGTGGGGTAGCCGGTGGTCTGGAGGGCGAAGTTGGAGGCGTTGGTGTCGGAGGAACCCGTGCCCGTGGAGGGCGGGGAGACCGTGATGCCGCCGATGGGAACAAGGGAGCCCATGCCGGAGCTGGGCAGGGCTTGGTTGTTCGTGTTGTTGAAGTTCCAAAGGACGACGGTGTCCGCACGGAGTCCGATGAGCGCAAGGAATGCGGCGGCAAGGAGGCTGGGGATTTTCATGCGGGCGTCCTGGATGTTGGAAGGGATGGAGTTGGGTGGCGACGCGGTTCAGGGGATGTCGCGGTTCGGGTTCCAGACGAGGTCCGGGGCGATCTTTTCCTCGCGGCCGGTGCCGCCGTTGGTGACGGAGGAGCGTTTGAAGAAGGCGGCGTGCCCGTCGATGAACATGATGTTGCCGCCGCCGGAGGATCCGGGGCCGCCGTGACGTCCGGCAAAGCGGTTGTGACGCGCGGCGGGCATGACGCCGATCGCGGCGGTGGAGGCGTCGCCGAAGCCCTCGGTGACGGGGTTCATGACGGCGTCGATGAGCATGACGGTGGCGGACGGGGTGCGAAGGTCCGTGAGCTTGGGCATGCCCGGGTAGGGATGGTCGTTGCCGGCGACGCCATTGCGCACGGAGGTGCGGAGCTTGAGATCAAGGTTCATGGCGTAGCTGAAGAATCCGAAGCTGCCCCGGGCGGGCATGGCGGGGATCTCGGAGTCCTTGATGCGGGCGCTGTTGCAGTGCCAAAAGCGCCCCTTGCCGCCCGGGAACGGGAGGAAGTCTTTGGCGACCTTGCCCTGCGCCTCGGCCCAGTAGTTGGACAGGGGGCGCTCGCCAGCGCCCTTGGGCAGCAGGTTGAACCATGCGAAGGGATCGTTCGGGCTGCCGGGCCCCGCGGTACGGCCCGTGAACGCGCCATACTGCCCGCCCTCGTCCGTTCCGTCGCGGGGGATGCCGTCGTTGTTGTCCGACGCATAGACGAGGAGTGCGACGCCCCATTGGCGGAGATTGCCGAGGCATTGGATGGACTGGGCCCTCGCCTTAGCTCTCGAAAGCGCGGGGAGCAGCATCCCGGCGAGGATCGCGATGATGGCGATCACGACGAGCAACTCGATGAGGGTGAAGGCCAAGCCACCGGGGGAATCGAGGCGGGCAAGTTCCACGCGTGGCCGGACACGACACGACAACGTTCGCTGGTTTTTCATGGCGGAAACCACGTCGCTGGGACGCTTCCATGCAACGTCCTGGGGGCAAGGAATGATGC
The DNA here is from genome assembly GCA_903880005.1 of uncultured Verrucomicrobiota bacterium. Lineage (GTDB taxonomy): Bacteria > Verrucomicrobiota > Verrucomicrobiia > Limisphaerales > UBA9464 > UBA6176. The sequence continues at coordinate 3,056 of CAIRNV010000085.1, forward strand.
CGGCGCGGTTCTCGGCGCGGACGGGCCTCGCCCCATCCATGCGCGAGGCCGGCTGGGGCGGTCAAGAAGGCCGCCTAACGCGAGGCGATGCGCCGGCGGACGGACCATCCAATGACGCCCAGCCCGGCGACGCCCAGTGCCCAGGTGGTGGGCTCGGGCACCACGGCGGGCGAGTATGTGACAGTGAGGTTGTCCACCTGCAGGCCGGAATAATTACCCGTGGTGGCGGCAGATCCACCTTGGCGAAGGGCCACGCCCACCATGCCCAATGGCGCGGCCGCTACCGCGTCCTCGACCGTGGCGGGTCCCGTCAGGGGTGCGTTGATCCAAAGCTTGGACGTCCCGGCCGAAAGGTCGTAGGCCACGGTCACCTGGTGCGGCGCGGTGCGGTCGAGATTGGCCGAGTAGGAAATGGTCGTCGCGCCGTCACTGCCGTCGTTCTCAATCCCAAGGCGGAACAGGTCGGTGTCAGCGACGTCGGCGGATCCAAGGAAGACACGGGCGCGGAAGCCGGTGGTGCCATCCTTGAAGTGGAGGAAATACGTGCTCACGCCGGAGGCGACGAGCGTCCCAGAGCTGAGATCCACCGTAAACGACGCAAGGAGAGACCCCGTGGTGAGGGGCGTGGGGGACAGCGTCCAGTTCACGTCCTCGGCACTGCCACCCCGGAGGACGGCGGCCGCGCTGGCATTGACTTGGACCGGGTTCGAGCCGGCGCCGCTGTGGGCGATCCAGCCGCCGTTGCTGACCGCCGTGAGGTTGCCGGCCGCGTAGGAGAACGTCTCGGTGAGGAGCGTCTGGTCTTGCGCGAGGATTGCCACCGGGAAGGCGAGGAGGCCGGCAGCGAGCAGAGAGTGGTGCGTGCGCGTTCTCATGATGGCTAGATGGAGGACCCGAGACCGCCGTCACGCAACCGGACAAAGAGGGCGGTCGATGAAAATCATGGATCAGAACGGAGACGGATGTGCGACAAGGCCGGCCGCACGGGCGGCGGTCCCGGGTCAGCCCGCGCCGCCGCCGGAGATCTTCTTGGGGTCGCCCTTGAGCAGGGAGACGGCGTAGTCGCGATTCATGCGGGCGATGAAGTCGAGGCTGATTTCCTTGGGGCA
>CAIRNV010000086.1 GCA_903880005.1 uncultured Verrucomicrobiota bacterium
AAAACCATGCCTTCCCATGTACTGAACCCGTGATGCATGCAGCCGGGATTTCCTCACGCGAAGACGCGAAGACGCGAAGAATGCGGTCTCATGGATGCCCATGCCGCGGTTGATGCCCATCCGCTACGACCGCGTTTTGGCACGAAGCCTGCCGTGCTCCACGGAGTTGCATATCCGAAGTCTCTCCCATCCCTACGCGTGGATTTGGGCGCCTGCCCCTCGCCTCGTCGCTCCCCGCTTGGGTTTCATGCCCTTTGGATGCGACCAACGTTGGCTCACGCCCTGCACGGCAACGTCGAGTTGGCGTAGCCGCTCGCGAAAGCCCGACACCACCTCTCCCAGCCAAGGATTCGCCAGCTTGCGGCGCACCGTCACGGCGTAGAATCGGACCGACAATCCCGGCGTGGGCACGACCTGGAGCAGCTCTGCCGCCTTGATCTCCCGCTTCACCACCACGGCCGACGCCAACGCCAGGCCCTTGCCCGACAACGCCAGTAATCGCAGCAACGCCATGTCGTCCACCTCGGCTCGCACGTCGGGGACGATGCCCGCCTCGGCGAGGAGCAGGTCGAAGTCCTCCCGCAAGGGCGTTCCCCGTGAGGGAAGGAAGAGCGGCACGCCCCTGAGGAACCCCGGGAAGCCCGCCGACACGTCGAGCGAACGCAGGCGGCCCAAAAGGAACGCGGGCGCTTCCCCCAGGGCGTGGTTGAACACCTCCGGCGTGCCGCCCGAGGGCGCGGGCGCATGCGAGAGCACCACGTCCAACGCGTGGTTCCGCAACCGGGCCAGCAGGTCGTCGAAGCCGCCTGCGGCGACGGACATCATGCAGTCACGCCGCTCCAGCAAGGGCTCGATAAAGTCGAACTGGAGGTTCTTGGACAACGTCCCCACCGCGCCAATTCGCAGCACCCGTCGAGCCGCCAATCCCTGCCTTCGAAACGCCCCGAGCAACTCCGCCCCCGATTGGTGAATGGCCTCGGCATGCTCCAGCGCCATCCTGCCGGCGTCCGTCAGCACCAACCCGCGTCCGCGCCTCTCGAAGAGCGGCGCGCCCAGCCATTCCTCCAGCTCCCGAACCTGCTCGCTCAACGCCGACGGCGAGACGCGGAGAATCCCCGCGGCCTTCGTCATGCCACCGGCCCGGGCGATCGCCCGAAACTTCAGGACATGGTGGTAGTTCAGCCAATCCCCCGAATCGGAGCCGGAGTTCACGCGTTCCATGATTCGGAATTACCGCAGGATCTGTTCAGAACATCCACATTTTTGGCGCGGCGAATCCGGGCACCATGGGCCTGGTGAACGAAGCGCCTCGACAAAGAGCCTGCCGGACCGGGTCGCATGAAAGCCCTGTCCCGCGGCCTGGGCCACGCCTCGCAAGTCCCCGTGCCGCGCGCCGTGCGTCCGGGCTGCGGATGGCGAGGCGCGACGGCGTCCGGCCAAGGTCCAGCACGCAGGCCCATGAACACCGGCCATGCACCTGTGGCCACCCCTTTCCCTCATGAATCCCACATCACATCCACCAACACATGACCGCATACCCTGATACATCCCAACCCATCCCCGTGACCCTGATCCCCGGCGACGGGGTCGGGCCCGAGGTCGTCGATGCCGCCCGCCGCCTCGTGGATGCCACCGGCGTCCGTATTGCGTGGGAGGAAGCCCACGCCGGCGCGTCCGTGTTCCGCAAGGGCGTCGCGTCCGGGGTCCCCCAGGAGACCATCGACTCGATCAGCCGGACGCGGCTGGTCCTCAAGGGCCCGCTGGAGACGCCCGTGGGCTTCGGCGAGAAGAGCGCCAACGTCACGCTGCGGAAGCTCTTCGAGACCTACGGCAACATCCGCCCGGTGCGCGAGTTCGCCGGCGTGCCAACGCCCTATGCCGGGCGCGGCATCGACCTCGTGGTGGTTCGCGAGAACGTCGAGGACCTCTACGCGGGCATCGAGCACATGCAGACGCCCGGCGTGGCCCAATGCCTGAAGCTCATCTCCCGCAAGGGCTGCGAGAAGATCGTGCGCCTCGCCTTCGAGTTCGCGCGCGCCGAGGGCCGCCGCACCGTCCACTGCGCCACCAAGGCCAACATCATGAAGATGACCGAGGGCCTCCTGAAGCGCACCTTCGAGGACATCGCCCCCGAGTACCCCGACATCGATGCCCAGCACATCATCGTGGACAATTGCGCCCATCAACTCGTGCGCCGGCCCGAGCAGTTCTCCGTGCTCGTCACCACCAACATGAATGGCGACATCCTGTCGGACCTCACGTCCGCCCTCGTCGGCGGCCTCGGGTTCGCGCCGTCCGCCAACCTGGGCTCCGACGTCGCCATCTTCGAGGCGGTCCATGGCTCGGCCCCCAAGTACGCCGGCAAGGATGTCATCAACCCCACCGCCCTCATCCTCTCCGCCGTCATGCTCCTCCGCCATGTCCAAGCCCATGCGGCGGCGGACGCCCTCGAGAACGCCGTCCTCGTGACCTACGAGGATGGTCGTCACCTGACCCGCGACGTCGTGGGCGACAAGCTCGCCTGCGGCACGCGCGCCTTCACCGATGCCGTCCTCGCCAACCTCGGGCGGGTGCCCTCGCGCGCCCCGGCCCGGAGCCGGGCGCAGCTTCGGCTTCCCGCCACCCCGGCCGCCATCGACTTGGTTCGCCCGGGACGCCGCGAGGTCGTGGGCATCGACGTGTTCGTGGAGGCGGCCCTCCCGCCCGCGCAACTGGGCCCCAAGGTGGAGGCGGCCGCCGCCGGGACCGCCTTCAAGCTCAAGATGATCTCGAACCGCGGCACCGTCGTGTTCCCCCTGACGGGCACGCAGACCGACGTCGTGGACCAGCATCGTTGCCGATTCATGGCCCTGTCCCCGTCGCCGGACCTCGGACGCGAGGACGTCGCCGCCTTGCTGGCGGCCCTGGAGCACCAGGGTCTCCGATGGATGCACATCGAGAAGCTCCAGGCCTTCGACGGCAAGGCGGGCTTCACCAAGGCGCAGGGAGAAGACTGACGCCCCACGCCCACTCACCCCGCCGCGACCACGCGCCCGGGGCATCCATGCAAAAGGCCGGGGGCGACGGATCATGTCGCCCCCGGCCCGTGCTGGGAACACGCGCGGTGGATCAGCGACCCACCAGGCGCGGCGGATGCAGGTCGCCCTCGGATGCCAAGGCCACCCGCACGGGCCAGAGCTCGGCCAGGAGGGCCTGGGCCACTCCGGGTTCCATCTGGTGACGGGTGATGAATCGCTCCTTGAAGACGGAGTCGATGAGCTGGAGCCCCTCGACGCGTTCATTGGCGACGCGGGCCGCCTCGTCGGCCAAGCCGGGTATCGATGCCATGTCCTCCGGGGGATGCATCGCGTCGCCCCACATGCTGGTCAGGAACTCGTCATGCAGGGTGTGAAGCGAGCACAGGCGCAGGCCATCGATCAGCAAGGGCGTGCCCGGGCCCGCCTGGATGCCCGCCCGCTCGAACGCCTGGACGACGGCCTGCACCTCCGGCTTGGCCATCGTGTTGCGGTAGTGCTCGTCCAGGGTGCGGGCCTCCGACCTTGGGTAGTTCGCGACGAGGACCTCGGCCTCGTCCCGTGGCAGCCTCGTTTGCTCCATGACGAGCGCGAGGATGGCCTCGTCCGACAAGCCCGGGTTCTCGCTGACAATGTCCCCGAGCGCGATGACGGCGGACAACTTGAGCAGAAGGCCCTGGTTGAAGGGCGACTTGGCCCTGAGGACGCCATCGGTCAGGGCCGAGGGCGCCGGGACGTTGGCTTGGCGAAGGAGCCTTTGGGCGGCCGGCGTCATGGGCGCCGGTCCGAGGGGAGCTCCGTCGGCCTGCGGTGTCGGGGCAATGGCCGACGTGGATGCCGTGGGGGTGGCGTGTCCGGGCTTGGGGTTGCGCAGGACCAAGCCGAGAATCAACGCGAGGGTCACCGCAAGGGTGGCAATGAGAAACGTCTTCATTCCTCGGGTTGGTTGGTGTTGGGGGGCGTGGGGCGGCTCCGGATGGGATCATTGAATTCCTCCGGGATGCGGATCGGATTCGGCGCAGGCGGGGCCGGCCTAGCGGGCATGCGATCGCCGATCAGGATCCCCGGGAGGCCGTAGAGGTAATTTCCAGAGCGATCGAACGTGAAGTAGGTGAGGGAGCCGGTCCTGACCGTG
>CAIRNV010000087.1 GCA_903880005.1 uncultured Verrucomicrobiota bacterium
CCTGGGCCGAGGCTTCGGTGGGGAGGCCACCGGCGAGGCCAGACGGCGGGGCTTCGAGGAAGGCGATCTGCTCGGTGTCGCGCAGCTCGGGGTCGGGCTCATACTCGACCACGGGTCGAGTACCCTCACCCCCTGCCCCTCTCCCAGAGGGAGAGGGGTGTAATGCGGCACCTGCCCCGGTCGCACTTCCCGAGGGAGAGGGGTGTTCGAAGAGGCCGCGCAAGGGGTCGGGTTGGACTTTCGCGGGCTTGTGGATCTTGGCGATGACCGGCGGGGCGTTCTCCACGCGCCAACTCACGGTTCGGAGCAGGAGCTTCAGGTCCGGTCCGGAGAGCCGGATGCCGAGCTTCTTCAAGGCCCCATCCACGCGGTCGCGGAAGATGTTGTGATCCTCGAACAGGCCATCCCCCAATTCCTGCCGCAGGGCCTTGGCGGCCGACACGAGCCGGGCGTCGTCGGCCCAGGAGGATGCATCGAGCAGTCGGCGCTTCGTCTTCTCCGGCAGGCCCTTCTTGGCCGGGGCGCCATCCTCGGACTCGTCGTCGTCGTCGTCATTTCCCCATTCCGTCAGGCGTTTCTCCAACACGCGTGCGATGGCGGGGAAGTCGTTCACCAGCCGGTCCCCGAACTCGTCATGGAGGGCCGCGCGGGTTTCCTCGTCGCCCGAGGCGAAGCACAACGACTCGATGGCCTTGGCCGAGAGCTGGCTGTGGAGCCGGAGCGGACGTTCAACGGTGACTTTCCAATAACCGAAGGCCGCGTTGGGGAAGATCTTGGATTGGGGCGTTTCCTCGAACCGAAGGTAGGTGTCGCAGATGCGCTGGATGTCGTCGGGGGCGAGTTCGCAGTTCTTCTTGCCGAGGTTCTTGCGGAGCGGCTTGAACCACGAGGTGGCATCGATGAGCTGCACCTGGCCCTTGCGATGGTCGGGCTTGCGGTTGGTGAGCACCCAGACGTAGGTGGCGATGCCGGTGTTGTAGAAGAGGTTCAGGGGCAGGGCCACGATGGCCTCCAGCCAGTCGTTCTCGATGAGCCAACGGCGGATGTTGCTCTCGCCCTGGCCGGCGTCGCCGGTGAAGAGGGACGAGCCGTTGTGGACCTCGGCGATGCGGCTGCCGAGGGCGGTGCCGTGGTTCATCTTCGATGCCATGTTGGCGAGGAAGAGCATCTGGCCATCGCTGGAGCGGGTGACGAGGGAGAGTTCCTCGCCGCGGTGCATGACCTTGAAGCGCGGGTCGCGCATGCCGTCCTTGCCGCCCATCAGTTCGAGGTCCTTCTTCCAGCTCTTTCCGTAGGGCGGATTGGCGAGCATGAAGTCGAACTCCTGCGCCGGGAACGCATCATGCGAGAGGGTGGAATGCTCCGCGCCCCCGACGATGTGGTCGGCGTGCTCGCCCTCGCCCTTCAGGAGCATGTCGGCCTTGCAGATGGCGTAGGTCTCCGGGTTGATCTCCTGGCCGTAGAGATGGGTGGTGATCTGCTGGCTTCGTTCGGTGGCGAGTCTCTGGAGCGTTTCCTCCGCCACGGTCAGCATGCCGCCGGTGCCGCAGGCGCAGTCGTAGAGCAGGTAACCCCCGGATTTGATGCGGTCGGCGACCGGCAAGAACATGAGGTTGGTCATCAACCGGACGGCGTCACGGGGCGTCCAGTGTTCGCCGGCCTCCTCGTTGTTCTCCTCGTTGAACTTTCGGACCAACTCCTCGAAGACCGTGCCCATCGAGTGGTTGTCCAGGCCCGGGTGTTTCAGCGTGCCGTCGCCGTTTCGGACAGGCTCGGGACTGAGGTTGAAGTCCGGATCGAGGAACTTGCTGATGAGCGTGCCGAGGGAGTCGGACTTCGAGAGCGTGGGGAGTTGGTTGCGGAATTTGAAGTTCTCCAGGATGTCCTGGACGTTCTGGGAGAAGCCGTTGAGGTAGTCCTCGAAGTCGGCCAGAAGCTGCTGCTGGCTGGCGCGGGATTTCAGGTCGCGGAGGGTGAACTTGGACGTGTTGTAGAACGATTGACCGGCAGCGGCGGCCAAGGCGGCGCGTTGCTCGGTGATGCCGGCCTTGTCGAGCATCTCCTTGGTTTCCAGCACCGCCTTCTTCGTGGGTTCGAGCACGGCGTCCATGCGGCGCAGGACGCACATGGGCAGGATCACGTCCGGATACTTGCCGCGCCGGAACAGGTCCCGAAGCACGTCGTCGGCGATGCCCCAGATGAACGAGACGATCTTGTTGTGGGTGGCTTGGTCCATGAAATGGGTGGTTGCTGGCTGGTTTGCGTTCGCGTCACGTCGTCCCCGGGGCCTTCGCTGAGATCGAAGTGCACGCTCAGCCAGGACGATGCCCTCGGGCCAACCCGATGCTCCGTGGTGTGGTGCGAGGACGTTCCCTGTCGTCGGAGGGAATCAGGTGGTCGTGCAGGCGCATCTGGGGGGGCGGTTCGACCTCGGTGGTGACCGCAATATCGGGCCTTCGGTTGAGGTGCCGGCGTGACCGCCAAGTCTGCCGCCCGTTGGCTTCAGACCAACTGCGGGGCCGGAACTTGGAATTGGGACGGCAATGGTCGCGAGCCATGCGAGTTAGGAGGTTAACCTCGCGTGGCTCCGGAAGGTCAATCGCGCAGAAGCGGGCCCGATCCCCACGTAAGGAGTTTTTGAGTGAAGGGCTCTCGCCTCTCGCGGCGGCAAGGCGGCCGCGCCTCCGTGCGCCGGGGCAGGGGGGGGGGCAGCCTACCAACTCGAAAGGGACGGGCCTTTGCTGGCTTTGGAACCGTTCCCGCGAA
>CAIRNV010000088.1 GCA_903880005.1 uncultured Verrucomicrobiota bacterium
CGTGCCGGAGATGGGTCCGTGCATGGAGGCCAGGACGCCGTTCGTGTAGAGGCGCATCATGCGGTCCGAGGTCGAAAACGTGCCGGCCACATGGACCCATGTGTTCTCCGCAACAGGCGCGCTGATGAAAAGCCAGTCAGGGTCGCCCGGGGTCACGTTCGACAGGAACAGGATGAACCGGATGCTTCCGCCCGGACCGGCCCAGTCCTCCTTGGCAGCCCACGCCAACTCGTAGGAACGGGCGGTGTCCCCGGACAAGCCGTCACCCTTATTGAAGACAAACGCCACGGATCCATCCGGCTTCACCTGCGGGAAGACCCAGCCTTCGAGCGTGATGGCGGATGACGGCGTGAGGTCGGCGGAGTGAGGGACCGAGACCGAGCCCACGGCGCCGTCAAAGGCGAGGACGCGGTTTCGTGCGGGCGTGCCTTGGGCGGCGGTGGGGGCTTGGGCAAGGCCGAGGGCAAGGAGGGCCAAGGCGAGTCGAATCCAGGAGGCCAGGGATGCGGGGCGGGTAGTCGGTCGCATACCCATCCGATCGTTTCAGAGGGCGCGGGTGTTACAGGGCGGAGCATTTCGCCGTGGGGCGATGGCTCGTGCGGCGTGGCGGGAGGGGCATGGTTTTCCTTGAAACACCGGGAAGACGGCGTCCGATATCTCTCACGTGGCCCTGACACTTATGGGAATGGACGATTCGCTGGCGACCCGGGCGAGCCTGCTGGACCGGATACGAGACGTGGGGAACCAGGCGTCGTGGCGGGAGTTCTTCGAGCGTTACCGGGGCTTCATCTATGGCGTGGCGCGGCGGAAGGGATTGGGACACGAGGACGCCGAGGAGGTCTTGCAGGACACGGTGGTGAGCGTTTCCAAGGGCTTGCCGCGGTTTGTGTACCGGCCGGAGGAGAGCTCGTTTCGAGGTTGGCTGACGACGATCACGGTGCGGCGTGTGGCGGACCAGATGCGGCGGGCTTCGAGACGGGTGGAGACGGTGCCCCTGAAGGACGAGGCGGGCTTGGAGGAAGGAGTGGCCGAGGACCACCCGGCGCAATGGGACGAGGAATGGATGTCCAACCTGTGTCGCGTGGCCTTGGACCGATTGCGATTGGTGGTGTCGCCCCGGGACTTCCAGGTGTTCGACTGGACGGAGTTGCGAGGGCATTCCAACGGCGAGACGGCCGCCGCCTTTGGCCTGAGCGCGGTCCTGGTGCGCGTCATCCGCTTTCGTGTCCGGCGGCGCCTCGACGCCGTGGTGCGTGAACTGGAACGAAGCCCATGGCCGGCAGGGTCCCGCGCATGAACTGGATGACGGCCATCGGGCGCTGGATGGCGCGTTGGCGGGGCGGGCGGGCCTCGGGCAAGGTCCGCGTGTTCATGCAATTGGACCGGCCGACCGAGCGCCGCATCCGACGCGGCATCGAGGCGAGGCTGGGGCGCCGGCCATTGAGGGGGACGGGATGAGCGACGCCCTTCCCACGGTGCCGGGCCACCGGCTGCTGCGGCGCATCGGGCAAGGGGCCTACGGGGAGGTCTTCCTTGCGGAGGATTCATCCGGGCGACGCGTCGCGGCGAAGGTGGTGTGGCCGCGCGACGGGTTGTCGGAGAAGATGCTCCAACGCGAGCTGGCGGGGTTGAAGCGCTTCCTCGCGGCGGCGCAGAACCATGCGCACGTGGTGCGGATGCACCAGTTGATCGAGGACCTTCCCGGGGGCGGCTTTGCCAGCATCATGGAACTGGCCGACTCGGTGCACGGCGATGGAGTCGGTCATTATGAGCCGCTGACCCTGAGGCATCGGCTGCGGTCCGAGCATCGGTTGCCGGTGGCGGAGGCGCTTCGCGTGGGGATCGCCTTGTGCAACGCGCTTGAACACCTGCACGCGCGCGGCCTGGTCCATCGCGACGTGAAGCCGTCGAACGTGATCTTTGTCCACGGCCAGCCCAAGCTGGCGGACCTGGGGTTGGTGGCGGGCGACGGCGACTCGACCTCGGCTGTGGGCACGCAGGGATACCATCCGCCGGAAGGGATGCAGGGGCCCCGTGGGGACCTGTTTGGACTGGGTAAGGTGCTCTACGAGATGACCACGGGATGCGATCGGCAGGACTTCCCGAGCTTGCCCGAGGGGTTCCGGGACTTTCCCGACGCCCTGCAATTGCTGGAACTCAATCCGGTCTTTGATCGCGCGTGCTCCGCGAACCCGGCACGAAGGTACCCGACGGCGAGCGCGTTCCGCCGGGACCTGGAACGGCTGGCTTCCGGGGAATCGCTCTTGCGACGAGGCAATGTGCGCAAGGCCGCCGTGGTTGCCAGCCTGGGGGCCATGGTCCTCGGGATGTCCTGGGGTGTTCCCGAGTGGAGGTCAGCCCGGGAGCGTGCCCGGTGGGATGCGATGCCGGCGGTCGAGCGTGTCAATGCCGCCTACCAGCCCGGCCTCGTGGATTCGTGGCGACGAAGGTTCATCCCGAGGCGTCCCTCGGGGCTGGACTCCCGGATGCTGGATCTCTCGGCCCACTACAACGGATGCCTCAAGCTCGGGTTGTTTGCGACGCTCAACGAGCGTGAGGCGGTCGATAACAACTGGGGAACCCTCCCCTCCGGCACCGTGACCCTGGGCGACGTGCCCTTTGACGTGCGCGGGACGATCCAGTTGACCGGCAAGAATCTCGAGGCGCGAACGCCAGGCCTGGTCCCAACGTCCGTGCATCTGCCGATCGAAAAGGACCTGCGTCGCCTCCATGTCTTGCATGCCACCCAATGGGCGGACCCGGCGGGGACGGTGGTGGCCCGGTATCGGCTGCACTTCGGGGACGGCACCGTGGCGGAGCTTCCCGTGAGGTTTGAGCAGGACATCATGGCCTGGTGGGTGGGATGGAGTCATCCCAAGAGGGACCTTCCAAATGCACGGCGCGTGGCGTCCGGCGGTAACGCGGCCTTGCCGGGAGCCCAGTGGTCGCTGGCCCTGTACCTGCGGAGCTGGGACAACCCGCGCCCCGGGCAGACGGTTCGCTCGCTGGAGATCGAGTCCGCCATGGCGGAGTCCGCCCCCTTCGTGGCGGGGATCACGTTGGA
>CAIRNV010000089.1 GCA_903880005.1 uncultured Verrucomicrobiota bacterium
CGCGTACCCCGCGCGCACGGCCATCACGAACATCATCCCGTAGTCGTTCCCGTTCTGCCACCCGCACCAGCGTTGCGGATGGAACATGTTGCCCTTGTCGAGCGTGCGGCACGTGGCGATGCGGTACGCCGGGAGCGTGTCCTGGCCGATGTTGTCGAAGGTTGTGGTGAACATCAGGCCCGTGTTCCGCGCGCCGCCCCGGTAATGGAGCGCGTCCATCACGTCGTGGATCGCGTCGGGCCGGAACGTCACCGTGTCGCCCCACGCCTGGAGCGGGTAGTCCGCCATGTTTTCGAGAATGTCCCGCCAAAGCGCCCGCCGGTCCGCGTCCAGCCCCAGCACCTCGCTCGCGGCCAGCGTCTCCCGGAACAGGAACCGCACCGCGCCCAGGCTGAACATGTCGTCCTTCGCAAACCAATCCGCCCCCTCATGGACCGAGCCCCACACCTCGTACCGTCCGTTGACCGGCCGGCCGATGTAGTCCTCGTAGAAGTCCGCGACGGCCCGCAAAAGCGGGTAACAGGTGCTCGCAAGGAACGCCTTGTCCTGCCCGTACTTCCATTTCCAGACGACGGGCAGGATCCCGAACACCGCGTTGGTGGCCATGCAACAGTCCTCCTCGGCGTAACGCCCGCCCCCGCACGACGTGCCATGCGACGTGAACGAGCACTCGTTCTCCACGCCCCGGCACTTCGGGGGCATGCGCGCGGCGATGAGCGGCGACACCCAGCGATTCACGACCCGGCTCCGCCCGGTGTTCTCCGTGTAGTGCTTCACCGTGGCCACGTAGGGATCGACCAGGTCCACGTGGTTGGCCGCGAAGGTGCCGTAGTAGGGGTTCTGCGCGTTGTAGTTCATCCCAAGGTTGCTGAACCACATCATGTCGTCGGAGCGGTTCCATGGCCCCCAATGGCCCGGGGCGTTCCCCGGCCCCACCTGCCGCCCAGGCCGCGTCGCCGACCCCACCATGTACAAGTGGTTGTACCAAAGCGCCTGCAAGGCCGCGTCCCCAAGCTGGATGCACGACCTCAACCAAAAATCCTTCCACCAACCCCGGTTCCGTGCCCCCACCGACTCGATGTCGGCGTCGGTCACGACGCGAGCCATCGCCCTGACGCCATCCAAGGGCGACGCCGCGTCCTTCGTGTGCTCCGCATGGACGACCAACCGCACGGGCGCGCCGCTCGCTGGCAACGCAAACGCCAGGCGCGCCAGCGTGCGGCCGTCCGTATCCGCTGAAGCGACCGCCCCGTGAACCCGTGCCGCGACCGCGCCATGGACATGGAAGGGCGCGCCCTCCGCGTTGGGCTCCTTGGTGACCCAGGCCACATCGCCGTCCACCCCCGCCCGGAGCGCCACATGTGCGTTGCCCATCACCAACAACGTCGCCCGCACCGGGACGTCGCGCCCGGCGGGTGTGGAAAGCTCCAGTACCATGACGTTGTCCATCGGCGCGAGGAACGCACGGGCCCGGACGATCGCCCCTGCCATCGTGCATTCGGAGCGGACCTCGGCGTTCCGGATGTCATGGGTCACGGCGAAGGCGCTGCCCGGGTGGGCGCCCGTGGCCCCCTCGATGACCAGGACGGCGAGGTTGAGGATGTGCTGGTTGTAACGGCCCGCCGCGACGTCGTTGCCGGCGTGGAATCCGTTCTTCCCCAGGTAATACCGCAGCGAATGGATGTCGCCGCCCAGGTGCGCCCCAAGGTCACCGTTGCCGAGATAGGCGCCCTTCATGAGGGTGCGGCAGGTGGCGTCGTCCCATGGCTCGTCGTAGCTCGGTGACGCCATGTCGAGCAGGGCGGCAAGCGTCCGCCAATCGTCCTCGTTCGGATGGTGTGGGGCTGGTCCGGTCTTGCTGTTCGTCTCGGCACCCATTCCGGGTTGCACCCACGGCGCCGCCGCCGCCGCCGCCGCCGCCGTGCCCGCGACCCTCAGGAATGCCCGCCTCTTCATCCGCCCAACATGAAAACTCCCGGGGCCATCGTGACAGCAAAAACCCGGCGCATCCCCCGGCATCCCCCCGGCCCGTCGGCGACAATCGGCTTACAACACCCGCCTGAAGGATGTCGTGATGGGAGCTTTCAAACCTCGGATCGCACGGATCGAACGGATATGCCGGAACGATTCAGTAGGGAGGGAGTTGATGGCGAAGCCGATGCTTGCGCAAGCCGAGGAGCGAGCGAGGCGCGGGACGACCCGATGCCCGTAACGAGCGAATGACGAAGGATGAGTAGCGGCGGGGCGGGCAAGCACGACCGATCCAATGGATGCGTCACGGGTCAGGGCTTGGCTCGGTCCCAGTCGCCGCCCTGCGACATCAGGGCCGCAACCAGTGACAGGTGTATCCACCGGGGTTCCTCAAGAGGTAGTCCTGATGAAAGGCCTCGGCGACCGACCAGTTCTTGATGGGCTCGACCGTGGTCACGATCCGGGATTGCCAACGACCGGAAAGCTGGGCCACGCGAATGGCCTCCACCGCCGCCTGCCGCTGCTCCTCGTTCGCATAGAAGATCGTGCTGCGGTAGCTCGTCCCGCGATCGTTGCCCTGCCGGTTCAACGTCGTGGGGTCGTGCATCCGGAAAAACCAGTCCGTCAGCAAGGTGCCGAACGAGATCTTCGCGGGGTCAAACACGACCTTCACGGCCTCGGCGTGCCCGGGATGGCTCTGGTAGGTCGCGTTGGTGTTCATGCCGCCGCAGTAGCCCACCTCCGTGCGGACGACGCCATCGATCTTGCGCAAAAGGTCCTGCATCCCCCAGAAGCAGCCGCCTGCAAGGATCGCCGTCTCGGTGCCCGCGCCCGCCTTGCCCGGGATCACCATGCCCGCGCGCTCAAATCGAGCCAGGTACTTCCCATATCCCTTCCCTTCCATCTCCGCCAGCGGCACGAATTGGAGCGATGCGGAATTGATGCAGTACCGCAATCCGCCCCGGCTGGACGGGCCGTCGTTGAACACATGCCCGAGATGGCTGTTGGCCGTCGAACTGCGAACCTCGATTCGCCGCATGCCATGGGAAAGGTCCATCTTCTCCACCACCTCGCCCGCCTCGATCGGCTGGGTGAACGCGGGCCAGCCACAGCCGGAGTCATACTTGTCCAGGCTGCTGAACAACGGCTTGCCACCGACCACATCCACGTAGATGCCCGGCTCGTTGTGCTTGTCGTACTCGCCGCTGAAGGCGCGCTCCGTGCCGTTCTGCTGCGTGACTTGGTACTGGATCGGGGTAAGGCGGGCCCGAAGCTCCGCGTCGCTTGGTTTCACAAATCGCGAAAGTCGGTGGGTCCGGCCTGGCCCAGCCTCGGCGGCCCGCGGCCCGCGACCCGGTTCCGTAACCTGCGCGGAGACGGACAGGGTGAACGCAAGGACGAGGATCAGGGAAACCATCCGGGAAATGCTCATGATCGCACCGATTCAAACCCACCCTTCCAGCGGCATCCCGATCTCGCAAGGGACGAAGTTGCACCCCCAATCCACGCGTAAGCCGCTTATGAGTGAAGGGCTCTCGCCTCGCGCGGCGCTGCCAGGGGGTGGATCCCGCGGGCTCTCGTCGCGTGATTCAAAAACCCAGCCTTCCCATGCGCTGAACCCGTGATGCCTTCAGCCGGGATTTCCTCGCGCGAAGACACCAAGACACAAAGACGCGAAGAATGCGGTCTCATGGATGCCCATGCCAAGGTTCATGCCCATCCGCTACGATCGCGTTCTGGCACGCCGCCTGCCGTGCTTCACGGGGTTGTGGATCCGAAGTCTCTCCCATCCTTACGCGAGGATTTGGGTTGCACCCTGATCTTCGAGTAAGGGGTTTTCGGCTCACGGTTCCGGCCTTGGACGCGGATGGAGTGGCAAACGGATGGATCCCAAGGCCCCCATCTGTTCACCCTCTCCAAAAACCCCGGTCATCCCAATGCAGGGGAATGACGCCTTGGCCCCATGAAGGACGGACCGCATGGGATTCCTTGCTCGAAACCAAAGGTTTCGCAGCATGTAGCCGGTGGTTGAGCGAAGCGATACCACCGGTCATCGATCCCAAATTCCCCCGCGCACCCCGGAGGGGTGCCAACCCAGTCGCGTTCTCGGCCTTGGCATCCCTGTCCTAAACGTTGCCTCGTCCGACAGCTTGCCCTCGGCGAGGATGACCTCAGGTCTAGGGCCATTTCATCTCACCCGGAAGCCATGAGGCTCGGCTGATGAGCATGGATCATTCCCGGACAACTGAACCCAATATCAAAGCTTCGGATGGGACCCCGTAGCCCCCCCCTCGCGCACACGGCAAAACCATTCTGGACAATGTGTCATAATGTAACTATGCAATGATGCATCATGACAGAATATCGGGACCGGGAAATCACACCCAACCTCCTCCGCGCCCTCCGGACCCTCCCCGTTGTCGTCCTCTCCGGACTTCGCCAGGCCGGCAAGTCCACGCTCCTCCAGCACGAACCCGCCATCGCCCGTGACCACGCTTACCGGTCCCTGGATGACTTCGGAATCCTTTCCAGCGCCCGTTCCAACCCGGAGGCCCTCCTTTCCCAACCCGTCATCCTCGATGAGGTCCAGCGTTGCCCCGAACTGCTCCTCACCATCAAGCGGGCGGTGGACCAGAACCGGTCCATGGGACGCTTCATCCTCTCCGGCTCTGCCAACCTGGCACTCATGGCCTCCGTCTCGGAGTCCCTCGCCGGTCGCGCCGGCTACTTCACCCTCCATCCCCTGACCCGACGCGAGATCCGGCGCGAAACCAAGGCCCCGCCCTTCATCGTCCAGCTCCTGGACCATCCGGACATGGACCTCGCGGACGCAGAACCCATCCGAGACATCGAGGTCTTGGCGGGAGGTCTCCCACCCGTATGTCTCCATCCCACGGTCCATGCCGCCGATTGGTTCCGGGCCTACATCCAGACCTACGTGGAACGTGATGTCCGCCAGCTTTCCCAGATCGCCGACCTGGTTGCCTTCCAAACCCTCGCCCAGCTTGCAGCACTCCGCACCGGGCAGGTCCTCTCCATTGCCAGCGTCGCCCGGGATGCCCGTCTCACCGCCGTCACCGCCGGCCGTTACCTCGACCTCTTGGAAACCTCCTTCCTCATCCGGCGGCTCCCGCCGTTCCTGCGGAACCGTGGTTCCCGACTCATCAAGTCGCCCAAGCTCCACTTCACCGACAGCGGGCTCGCCGCACGCATGGCCGGCATCGATTCCTTGGAGCCGGGTCGGGACGACCGCATGCGCGGCCCGCTGTATGAGAGCCACGTCGTCCAGAATCTCTCGGCCATCCTCGAAGCCCACCTCCCCGACGCCAGGTTGGGCTTCTGGCACGAGCAGGGACGTTACGAAGTCGATCTCGTGGTGGAGGACGGACGACGCACCGTCGCCATCGAAATCAAGGCCGCAACGCGTTGGACCGATTCCGACCTCGCCGGCCTGCGGGCCTTTCTCGATCGCACCCCCGGGTGCGTCGCCGCCATCCTCGCCCACAACGGATCCCAAGCCGTCCGCCTCGGCGACCGCCTCCTGGCGCTCCCGATCGCTCGGCTTCTGGCGTGAGCCCGGGGAGGACAGGCCCTGCGGCTGCCCTCCCAAAGGCGGCACGGTCGGTGTTTTCCCATGCTTGCCGACGTGGCCTCCCCTTTCCCCAGGTCCTCAGCCCGACGGGAGTCCCAACGCCTCCCCCGGATGCGTCCACGGCGTCATGAGGGCAACGGGGCAACGGGGTCACAAGCTTTGACATTCAGGTCCGAAGTCGGCGGATGAGCGTCGTCGTATGCCGAAGCCCATGGTTGCCAAGGGGCCTTCGCACTCGGGAACCACGGGGTTTGGCGAACACTTACGATTTCCCTCTGCAATGGGGCATCCTGCCGCCTCCGAAAGCTTGCCCTCGGCGAGGATGACCTTCAGGTCCAGCCCCACCTCATCGCAGCCGCAAGCCATCAGGCTCGGCGGACACGCATGGATCATTCCATGATTCCTGAACCCAATGTCGAAACTATGGATGTGAGCCCATTGGCCCCCGTCCGTGGTGGTCACGGAGGGAGGCTTGGCTCACGATTGCGGCATCGCCCGGAGCATGAACTCATCAAATAGGGGCACCGTGAACGCCAGGTCGCCGTGCGTCGGACTGTAAATCATTCCCTTCTGAATCAGCTTCGCCCGGCCCGGCCCAAGGCTGTTGATGTTCACGCCAAGGGCCTCGGCAATGTCCGCGCTGCGGTGTGCCCCCGCCCCCAATCCCGCCATGGTGCGCAGGAAGCGCTTCTCCCCCGGCGTCAGCCGGTCGAAGCGGACACGGAAAAAATTGGCATCCAGACGCTCAATCACCGTCGCGGTGGCCGCCTTCACCACCGCCAACGTGATGGGTGGCCCCGCGGCACGATTCCACGACTGATAACCCCATTCCTGAATGAAATACGGATAGCCCTGCGTCAGCCGGAAAATCTCCTTCAGCGCGGCGGCTTCAAATTCCACGCCGGCCGCCTTGGTCGGGTCTTGCAGCGCCTTGTTGGCGTCCGGCTCGGACAGGGCGCCGATGTCCGGGAAGCTGAACAACCGCTCCGCGTAGGATTTCGATTCACCGGCAAGGCGCGGCAGGATCGGCAGGCCCGCGCCGAGCAGCACCACCGGCAACTGCCGCTGCTGCATCTTGTGCATGGCCATGATGAGCGCGCTCAGCTCCTGGGCGCTGAAATACTGAAGCTCGTCGATCAGCAGCGCCACCGGCGTCCTTCGCTCCTCGGCGGCTTCGGCCACGGCCATGAACAGGTTGGGCAGGTCACTCTCCAAGTCGCCGCTGTCCGCCGCGCCCTTCTCGGGCTCGATGTCCAAGCCGACCTCGATGTCTCCCATCTTCAGCTTGACGCCATTCATGAACCCCTTGAGCACCGCCAGCCCGCGCTTGGCCTTGTCACCCGCACCCGCCACGCGGTCCAGCTCGAAGAGCAGCTTGCGCAACGGCGGCACCAGCAGGGCGGCCAGCGCCTTGTCCTCGTGCGCTTCCAACTGCACCGTGCGGTAGCCCGTCTTGGCGGCGAGTCGCTCAACTTCATTCAGCAACACCGTCTTGCCCACGCCCCGCAGGCCGGTCAGCAGGAGGCTCTTCTCGGGGCGCCCTTCCTTCACGCGACCCAAGAGAACGCGGGCTTGCTCAAGGATTCCTTCGCGTCCGACCAGTTCCGGCGGCGGTGACCCTGCGCCGGGTGAAAACGGGTTTTTAATGGCATCCATGGCGATTTCGGCGATTTCTAGCTATTAATAGCCATGTCTAGTGCTTTTCCGCTAGAAAAACTTATAAACATGTAGAAATGGGTCGGCAACGAGGCAATAGCACTTTCTGGCTCCATTCCCATGCGTCCTGGCACTCTCACACGAGCCGGTGGAAGTCCTCCCTGATGGGGCGCGGACCTTTCACGTCGGATGGGTGCGGCGGATCGCATGCTCCCCATCCACCACGACCCATGCCATGCGAGTCCGCATGCCGAAAGGACGTGCCCCAGCCGTCACGATTCCGTTGGAAGGAAAGTGATGGCGAAGCCGATACTTGTGCAAGCCGAGGAGTGAGCGAGGTGCGGGCCAGTCCGTGGCCAGTAACGAGCGAAGGAGAAGGCCCTTGCGAAAGAAGATCCCGCAAGCACGACCGATCCAACGGCATCGTTCCGGTTCAGATGAAGTGCCAGCGGTTAGCCTGAACGGTGCATCCCGAGGTTGTGGGTGATCTCGAAGACGTCGTGGGCGCTCAACCCTGGGAGCACGGCCGTCCCCGGCCGCCACTCCATGCCCCTTCCCTGCGGGACCATGACGCTCGAACTCAAGCTTCGCAGCGTGGGGAACTCGGTGGGTTTGGTCCTGCCCAAGGAGGCCTTGGCCCAACTGAAGGTATCGGAGGGTGACACCGTGACCCTGACGGAATCCCAGGACGGCGTGCGGATCACGGCGGGCAACCCGGAGCTCGCCAAGACCATGGCGGTGTTTGAGAGCCTGAACCGACGTTATCGCAATGCGCTGCGCGAGCTTGCCAAATGAAGGCGCCCTACTGGCTCACACGCGACGAATGCCAGGCGTTGCATGACATGATGTTGTCGCAATACGGCGGCATCCCCGGTTTGCGCGACGCCAACATGTTGGAATCGGCGCTCGCCAAGCCGCGGCAGCTTTTCCACTACGGCCAGCCCACGATGGCCGAGTTGGCGGCGGC
>CAIRNV010000090.1 GCA_903880005.1 uncultured Verrucomicrobiota bacterium
CAGCACCGCGTCCACGTCGGCCCCGAACACGCGCAGGTTGCGTCGGGCGAACCCCCGGGCCGCCTCGAGGTCGCCCGTGTGCCACGACAAGCCACCGCAGCACCCCTGCCCTTGCGGCACCCAGACCTCCACGCCATTGCGAGCCAGCACCTCGAGGGTGGCCACGTTGATGTCGGGATCGAGCACCTGCTGCGCGCAACCCGCCAGCAACGCGACCCTTGCGCGGCGCTTGCCCAGCGCCGGCGTGCGCTCCGGCAAGGCGACTGCGGGCGGCAAGCGGTCCGGCAAAAACGCCAGCATCGCGCGCAGCGCTTCTGGCATCATGGACCCCATCGCCTTGCCCAACCTCCCCATCCGCGCCGCCCATCGCAGGCGATCCGGGAAGGGCAAGGTCCAGGCCATCAACTGGCGCCGGAGCCGTTCCCATCCCCGGGGTCGAACGTCCGCGCCCACCGTGGCCCGGTAGGGGCTGATCAAGTCTCGATAGGGAACCCCGCTCGGGCAGGCGGGCTCGCAGGCGAGGCATCCCAGGCAACGATCCACGTGCGGGCGGGCCGCCTCCGCCGTCAGCGTTCCCTCCAGCACCTCCTTCATCAGCACGATGCGTCCCCGGGGCGAATCCATCTCCTGCCCCAGCTCCCGATACGTCGGGCACGCCGCCAGGCAGAACCCGCAGTGCACGCATGCCTCCACCGCCCGCGCCATCGCGGGCCCCATGGCCCCGCCCTTCCCCGCCTGAATCGAGTGCAACATGCCGTGTGTTCCCCCGGGGCCGACAGGCCCCTCAACGCCTCCCTCCAAACCTTCCTGCGGGATCCAACGCCGCGCGGACCGCCCCTTCCACCGTCATCGCCCGACGCACCCCCAACCCCACGGGCCCGTCACCGCGCAGCAGCACGCCCTCCGCGCCAACGTCCCGCATCCATCCCTCCAAGCGTCCCCGCTCCCCGTCGTCGGCCAGCGCCACCCACGCCACGCCCGCGCACGCCATGAGATGGACGTTGTGCGCATGCGCCGCGAGGCCCGCCGCCCACGACGGCATCATGGGCACCCGCGCCACCGCCTGCCCCGATGGGATCCAACGCCACTCCCGCAGCGACGCCCACCCCTCCTCCGCCTCCGCCGGGTCCAGCTCCTTGCCGGCCCATCGCGCCAGCGCCTCCGATGCCATGGGCCCCAACGCGTCCTCGGGACCCGAGAGGCGGGCCATCACGTCGGCACGCCCCGGCCACACATCCAGGGCCTCGAAGTCAAAGCGTGACCGCGCCGCGTCGCACAGGATGCGCACGGCGTCCGCCATCGACGACGCCCGCAACCGCAGCGTCCGTCGCGCCGCCGGGCGCGGGAACACCTTGAACGTCACCTCCGCCAACGCCCCAAACCGGCCATGGCTTCCCACCAGGAACTTCGGCACGTCGAACCCGGCCGCGTTCTTGACCACCTTGCCCCCCATGCGAAGCACGCGCCCCAGCCCGTCCACCATCCGCACCCCGAGGATGAAGTCGCGCACGCCGCCATGACGCAACCGGCCCGGGCCCGACAGGCCCGAGGCCACCCAGCCGCCCAGGGTCGATCCCGCATCCACCAGCATGGGATCGCAGGGGAGGTGTTGCCCGCGCCCGGCCAGCATCGCCACGACATCGGACAACGGCGTGCCCGCGCGCGCCGTGAAGGTGAACTCGGCCGGGTCGTACTCCACGACGCCGCGCAGGCCGGCCGTCGAGATGCGCGTGCCCGCGGGGTCCAGCAGCGCCGGCTTCGTGCGGCCCCCTTCGACCACCACCCGCGCATGCCCGCGAACGGCCTCGGCCAGTTCCTCGGTCGTCGTTGGACGCAACACGGTCATTCCCGCGAAATCAGCCCCGAACGTTCCAAGGGATGCAGTCCCGCGTGGCGAAGCGACGGGGCGTCGCCCATGGCCAGCATCTTGCCCGGGTTCGCGATGCCCAGGGGGTCGAACGCCCCGCGGATCCGCCGCATCGCGTCCATCTCGTCCGGGCCGAACATCTCGGGCAGGTACTCGCGCTTCTCGACGCCCACGCCGTGCTCGCCGGTGATCGACCCGCCCATGGCCACGCACATGCGGAGGATCCGGCCCGCCAACGCCTCCGCCCGCTGCAAGGCGCCGTCCTCGCGTCCGTTGAACAAGATCAAGGGATGGAGGTTGCCGTCGCCCGCGTGGAAGACATTGGCCACCCTCAACCCCGCCTCCCGCGACATCTCCTGGATGCGCCGAAGCGCCTCGCCCAGCCGCTGCCGCGGCACGACGCCGTCCTGGACGATGAAGTCCGGGGACAACCGGCCCACCGCGCTGAACGCGCTCTTGCGCCCCTTCCAGATCGCCATCCTCTCGGCGGCATCCCGGGCCACCCGCGCCTCCACCGGCTGGCTCGAAGCCAGCACCGCATCCAACCGGCGGCGATCCGCCTCCACCACCTCCCGCGGCCCCTCCAGCTCAACGATCAGCACCGCCTCGCAGCCCGGGGGATACTCCGCGTGCACCGCCGCCGTCGCGGCCTCCAGCGCCAGCGCGTCCATGATTTCCATCGCGCCCGGCAACAGCCCCGCGCCGATGACCGCCGCCACCGCCTCGCCGGCTTGCTCCAAGGTGCGATAACCCGCCAGCACCGTGTGGAACCGCTCCGCCTTGGGCACCAGTTGCAACGTCACCTCCAACGCGATGCCAAACAGCCCCTCGTTCCCCGTGAACAAGCCGCACCAGTCCGGCCCTGCGACCTCGCGGCCCGGCCCGCCCATGGTGACCACCTCGCCCGTCGCCAGCACGGCCTTGATCCCCAGCACGTGGTTCGACGTCATCCCGTGTCGCAGGCAATGCGCGCCGCCCGAGTTGAACGCAACGTTGCCCCCGATCGTGCAAATGGTCTGGCTCGACGGGTCCGGCGCGTAGTGCAGCCCGTGGGGCGCCGCCGCCGCCGTCACCTGCGTGTTCACCACGCCGGGCTCCACCAAGGCCCACCTCTCCTCCGCGTTCACCCGCAGGATGCGGTTCAGGCGGTTCAACGTGATCACGATCCCGCCCGGCACCGGCAAGGAACCGCCCGAGAGGCTCGTCCCGCTCCCGCGCGCCACGAACGGCAGCCGCAGCTCGTGGCAAAGTCGCACCAGGGACACCACCTCGTCCTGCGACTCCGGGATCACCACGGCCAGCGGCCGCTCACGGAACGCCGTCAGGCCGTCGCTTTCGTAGGCGGCCAATTGCGCGGGCTCCCGCAGCAACCGGGACCCCGGGATCAACGCCGACAACCGCGCGAGCGCCACGCCGTCCATGGCGCCCCCCTCACCGGGCCAGCACCGAGGCCAGCGCCGCCAGGACGAGGTCCACGTTGCGCACCGTGGCGCCGTGGCCCATCAACCCGATGCGCCAGGCCTTGCCCGCCATCACGCCGAGCCCCGCGCCGATCTCGATCCCGTACTCCTCCAGGAGCCGCCGCCGCGTCCCGGCGTCGTCCGCGCCCTCCGGGATGGCGATGCAATTCAACGTGTGCAACGACCGGCTCGGGATGTACCGCAGGCCCATCCGTTCGAGACCCGCGCGCAACCGCTGGTGCGCCGCCGCGTGCCGTGCGATCCGCGCGTCCAAGCCTTCCTCCAACACGATGGCCAGCGCCTCGCGCAGGGCATACGTCATGTTGATGGGCGCCGTGTGGTGGTACACCCGCGCCCCGCCGCCCGCGCCGCCGCCGGAGAGGTAGTATTTTCGCAGCATCGTGACGTCGAGGTACCACGACTGGGGCTTGCGCTTGCGGGCATCCAGGCGGGCCAAGGCGCGCTCCCCAAAGCTCACGGGCGACAACCCAGGGGGACAGCTCAGGCACTTCTGCGTCCCGCTGTAGATCGCGTCGATCCCCCAGTCATCCACGCGCAGCTCATGCCCGCCCAGGCTGGTCACCGCGTCCACGACCAGCATGGCCCCCTTGGCATGCACGATGCCCGCCAACCCCTCCAGGGGCTGATGCGCCCCCGTGCTGGTCTCCGCATGCACGATGCCCACCAGCGTGGCTCGCGGGTTGCGATCCAACGCCTCCGCGATCCGCTCGTGGGGAATCGTCTCGCCCCACGGGGCCTCCACCACGTGCACCGTCGCGCCGCACCGCTCCATCACGTCCTTCATCCGGCCCCCGAACACCCCTTGGACGCAAACAATGACCTCGTCGCCCGGCTCCACGAGGTTGGACGCGATGCATTCCATCCCCGCCATCCCCGTCCCGCTCACGGGAAAGGTCAGCGGGTTCCTCGTCTGCATCACCTGGCGGAGCATCTCGCAGGTCTCGTCCATGATCGCCAGGTACTGCGGGTCCAGGTGCCCCAGGGTCGGGCCGGCCAACGCCCGGAGGACTCGTTGCGGAACCGGGCTCGGCCCGGGCCCCATCAGGATGCGCTCATGCGGAAATTGCGTGTTCATGCGATGGAAATACGGAGTGGTGCGATGTGGAACCAAGGTGCTCGGCCCGAATAAACCCGGTCCGGCCCCGCCAAGTCCAGCGCGGCCGTCCCCGGCCGCCACTCCATGCTCCCGCCCTGCGGGACCGGTCCGCTCTCCCCTCCACGCCCAGATCCCGACGACACCTTCGCGATGCACGGAATGCCATGCCCCGCCTTCAACCGCCGTCGTGCGCTGGGTCGGCCCCGGCCGTGCCGTGCCCCGCGCCTCCCGCCAGCATCGCCGCCATCTGCACGAATTGCTCCCGCGTCACCACCTCCGCACGGTCCGTCAAACCCACGCGCGCCGCGTGCATGGCCTCCGCCACCCGGTCCCGCCCCCACACCGCCGACGCCAACTTCGCGAGCATCTTGCGTCGTTGCCCAAAGCCCGCCTTCACCAGGCGCACGTACGTTTCCACCGCCGCCTCCGGCAAGCCCGTCGCGTCCCGTCGCTCCAGGACGGCGCAGGCCGACTCGACGTCCGGGGCCGGGAAGAAGCAGTCGCGCGGCACCCGGAACACCTCCCGCACCTGGAAACGCAGGCCCACCAGCAACGTCAGCACGCCGTACTCGCCGGTGCCCGCGCGGGCCGACAACCGATCAATGACCTCCTCCTGCAAGGTGACCACGATGCGACCCGGGCCCCGCGCGGCCATCGCCAGCTCCACGAGGATGGGCGAGCCCACCGAGTACGGCAGGTTCGACACGACCTTCCATCCAAGGCCATCCCAGGCGCCCTCGCGAAGCCACGCGAGGGCATCGGCATGGATCACTTCGAGTCGTTCGCCACCCGGCAGGCCCTGCAAGCGCGCGCGAAGCGCCTCCACCATGCGCGCGTCCTTTTCCACGGCCACCACCCGGCCGGCCACGGCCAACAATCGCTCCGTCAACGGACCAAGCCCGGGCCCGACTTCAAGCACGCGGTCGCTCGCCTCCAAGCCCGCCGCCGCCGCGATGCGTCGCACTTGGTTCGCGTCGTGCAGGAAGTTCTGGCCAAGGCTTCGCGTCAATTGCCAGCCCCGCTCATCCAGGATCCGACGCATCTCCGACAACGTCATGCGCCGGCCTCCTCCAGGGCGCGCCCGATTCGCTCGCACGCCTGAGACAACCGACGTCGAGGGATGGTCAAGGGCGGGGTCAGGCTCAGCACCTCGCCGTCGGCCCCCTCCGGCAACACGAGGATTCCCTCCCGCGCCAGCCGTTGCATCGCCCGGACCACCACAAGCCCCGCTGGCGCGCCCTCGCGCGTGCGCACCTCGATGCCCGCCATCAAGCCTACGCCGACGGCCCGCCACACGTGCCGCCCTCGGACCCCCGCCATCGCCTCCAGTCGGCCGCGCAGCCATTCCCCCTCCGCCGCCGCGCGCGCGACCAAGCCCAGGTCCTCAATCTCCTGCATCTGCGCCAACGCCATGGCGCAACCCACCGGATGGCCCAGGAACGTGCTCGTGTGGATCGCCTCCCCCTCGGATCGGGGCCACGCCTCCTCCATCAGGTCCGCTCGCCCCACGCACGCGGCGATCGGGAACCCGCCACTGAGCGCCTTGCCCACGCAAACAAGGTCGGGCATCACCCCTTCCCGCTCGCAGGCGAACCAATGGCCCGTCCGGCCGAAGCCCGTGTAGATTTCATCCAGGACCAGCAACGCGCCGTGACGGTCGCACCAGTCACGCAGGCACCTGAGAAACCCCATCGGCGGCACACGGATGCCGCCCCGCGCCTGGATCGGTTCCACCAACACGGCGCCCACGTCGGGGCCGTGGGCGTCCAAGGACTGGATGCAGGCCGCGGGGTCGATGCGGTCCAGGCGGCCGCACCCTGCGAACACCGCAAACCCACCCAACTGCGCCTCGAATCGTTTCCGGAAATGCTCGCGATGCGTGGCATTCAACGCGCCGTAGCCGGTGCCGTGATAGGCGCCCTCGAAGGCCAGGACGCGTCGCCGCCCGGTCGCGAGCATCGCCGTCTTGAGGGCGGCCTCGACGGCATCCGACCCCGTGCACGCCAGGATGGCGCGGCCTTCCATGGCGGGCTTCCAGCGCCCGAAGGTGCGTTGGCTCAAGGCCTCCAGCAGGCGGCCCTTGGGCCCGTGGGGATGCACGTCCCCCATCCCATGCAACAGGCGTCCCATCTGCCGGCGGCCCGCCGCCACGACCCTCGGGTTGGCATGCCCGGCCGCCGCCACCCCAAACGCCGCCGTCAGGTCGAGATAACGCCGTCCCTCGGCATCCCACACGTTGCAGCCCCGCGCCCGTTCCCACACCACGGGCCAGCCTTCCGCCTCGTCGAAGTGGGTGATGTTCGACGATTCAAAGCGCCGGATCCGGCCCAGGGTCTCCCTCGAATTCGGGCCTTCCATCACACGCCCCTTGCATCCGCCGGCCATACAAACTTGTGCATCTGCAACTGGAACCGCACCGGCAGGCGGTCCGCGATGACCTGGTCGGCCAGCTCCCGGCGCGACAAGGGCCGATGCCCCGCCGGCACGCGCTTGAGCGAAGGGTCCTGCTGCGCCCCAGAAAGGGGGGCCACCCACGACACCAGCACGGGGCAACGCGAGGGCAACGACTCCCGCGCGAGCACGGACTTCATCCACGCGTAGTCCTCCCACGTGCCCACCACGAACTTGACCTCGTCCGTGGCCTTCAAGAGGGCGACGTTGGCCCAGCGATTGCGCGCCTCCTCGCCCGAGGACGGGCACTTGAGGTCCATGATGCGTCGCACGCGGGGGTCCAGCACCCCGATGTCATGCGCGCCCGAGGTCTCGACCAGCACGGTGAATCCCTCGTCGCACAAGGCCGCCATGAGCGCGGCCGCCCGGGGTTGGAGGAGGGGCTCGCCGCCGGTGAATTCCACCAAGGGCAGCCGATGCACCCCGGATGGCCCATCGGACGCGACCACGCGCGCCCCGGAGCCCGGGCCCATTTCGGCCCCCATTTCGGCCGCGATCCGCCGGATCTCATCGTGCACGTCGGCGACCTCCCGGCGGCGTCCCTCGGTGAACGCGTAGGCCGTGTCGCAGTAGGAACACCGCAGGTTGCACGCGGTCAGTCGCACGAAGATGCAGGGAAGCCCGGCGAACGTGCTCTCGCCCTGCAAGCTCAGGTACACCTCGTTGACCACCAATGTGCCGCTCATGGCCCGTGCAAGATCTCCCCGTACAGGCGGACGTACTCGCGCGCCTGGGTTTCCCAAGAAAAATCGCGGTTCATGCCGTTCAACCGGTAGTGCTCCATGGCCTCGGGGCTTGCGTGCAACGCCAAGGCCTTGCGCATCGCCCAGTGCAACGCCGTGACGCTCGCCTCATGGAAGTGGATCCCCGTCGCCGACGCCGCGTCGTCCCGCGCGTCCACCACCGAGTCAGCAAGCCCGCCCGTCGCGCGAACCACCGGGATCGCACCGTAGCGCAACGAGTACAACTGGTTGAGCCCGCAGGGCTCGAACCGGGAGGGCATCACGTAGAAGTCGCTGGCCGCCTCGATGCGATGGGCGAGGCCGGGATCAAATCCAATCCGCGCGGCCACGCGCCCGGGAAACCGTGCGGCCAGGCTGCGAAACGAGCGTTCCAGGACGGGATCGCCGCTTCCCAGCAACGCGAACTGCATGCGCTCGCCCGGCAGCATCCGTTCCAACGCCTGCGCCAGGAGATCGCACCCCTTCTGGTCGGTCAGGCGGCTGACGTTGCCAAACAACGGGACGCTGGCGTCCTCCGCCAACCCCATCTCCCGTTGCAAGGCCGCCTTGTTGAGGGCCTTCCCGCGCAGGTCGGCGGAGTCATAGGCATGCGGCAGCGCCGGGTTCCGGGTCGTGTTCCATTCGGCGTAGTCCACGCCGTTGAGGATTCCACACAGGTCGTGCTCGCGCCGGCGCAGCACGCCATCGAGGCCACAGCCGAACTCCGGCGTGCAAATCTCCCGCGCGTAACGGGGGCTCACCGTGCTCAGCGCATCCGCAAGGCAGAGGCCCGCCTTCAGGAAATTCACCCCGCCACCGTGCGCGGCGCTCTCGAGATGGTACCAGCTCCAAGGCAAGCCCGAGAGCAGCCATGCCTGCGATGCAAAGCCGCCTTGGTAGGCCAGGTTGTGGATGGTGAACAATGTCCGGGGCGCCCCATGCCATCCCCCGGCAATCCGCGCGTGATGCACCAGCAACGGCAGCATCCCCACCTGCCAATCATGCGCATGGACCACCTCCACGGGGACCGCCGCATGCCGGGCCACCAGCAAGGCCGCCCGCGCCAGGAACAGGAACCTCGCCGCGTTGTCCGCGTAGTCGTGCTGCCCCTCGTTGTAGAGACCGGGCCGGTCAAAGAAGGGGTCGTTGCGAACGAACCAAACCTCCATGCCGGACTCCTCGCGCACCCGCATGAACTCCCCCTCCACCCACTCGCCGCCCAACAGGAGGTCGAATCGCCAGGGCGTGCCCGTCACCGGGCCCATGCGCGACGCCATCCCTCGGTAGAAGGGCGTCACGACGGTCACCCGGACCCCAGACCGTGCCAGGGCACGGCCGAGCGACCCCACGGCGTCGGCCAACCCCCCTGTCTTGGAATACGGATGCAACTCGCTGGCTGCCAGCAGCACGTGCATGGGCGCGAGGGTCAGGCCGCGCGTGCGCGGGGCTCAAGGCCTTTCTCCCGGCCCTGCGCCCGTTCCTTGCCTGCTTGGCCGGGACGATTCAGTTGGATCGGTCGTGCTTGCTCGATCTGCTCGCGCAAATCCTTCGTCGTTCGCTCGTTACGGGCCGCGTAACGGCCCGCGCCTCGCTCACTCCTCGTCTTGCGAAAGAATCTGCTTCGCAATCACTTCCCTCCGAACTGAATCGTCCCGGCCTAGCAACAGCTCCACGTAGGGCACGTCCGCGGGCACGGTGACCTTCGGGTTGGGCCAGCGGTCCTCCACGAGCGCCACGTCTTGCCCGATCACCTCGCAGGCCGCCGTGTCGTCCGTCACCGCAAGCCCGCGTCGTTGAACCTCGGCGAGCGCGCGCCGGATGACGTCCACGCGAAAGCATTGCGGCGTCTGCACCGCCCAGAGGCGGGACCGCTCCAGGTGCCGTGCGACACGCCCGTGGCCGTTCGATTCCTTGATGGTGTCCGTCACCCGGCAGGCCGCGACCGCCGCCCCCATCGACCGCGCCGCAGCCAACGTCTCGGCCACCACCTCGGGACGGGTGCAAGGGCGCGCGCCGTCCTGGATCGCGACCCACTCGACCTCGGCCTGGAGGGCGTTCAGCCCGCTCCAGACGGAATCCTGCCGCTCGGCGCCTCCGGGTGCCAACCGCCAGGGCTTCGCGGGCCGGACATGGTGCTCGGCCAGCCTGTGGAACTCGTGCTCCATGCCCGGGCGCACCACCAACACCACGGTGTCGATGTCGTCCGACGCATCCATCCGCGCCCAGGCATGGGCGACGACGGGACGGCCCAGGACGTCGATGAAGAGCTTGTCCATGCCGGGCCCCATGCGGGTGCCTCGGCCTGCGGCGACGATGACGGCGGCGGTCATGGGTCCGGGCAACAAAACGCCGGGCACGGCATGGCCGGGCCCGGCTGGCTTGGTTCAAGAGGCCTGCGTCTGGCCCGCATGCGGGACATGCCCAGGCCCGGTGGTTCTGTTTACGGGCTCGCGGGCTTCTTCTCCTCGTCCTTCTTGCCGTTGTCGGCCGGGGCATTGGCATTGAGCGCCTTCAGCACCGAGTCGGAGAGGTCGTCGGCGGAGCCCACCAAGCTGGTATAGACGACGACGGGGGTTTGGTTGAGCGAGAGGGCCGCCGTGTCGAGGACGGTCTGGTATCCGGCGGACTTGGCCTTTTCCTCGACGACGCCCCGGATGTCGCGCAGGACGGAATCCCGCATGCGCTTTTGCTGGTCGAGGATCGACTTGCGGGAGTTCTCGTCGAAGGTGCGGATGTTTTGCTCGATGCCCGCGATGTCCACGCGGCGCTTCTCGGCATCCTGCTTGCGCTTGTCCTTCTCGTCGTTGGAGGCGGAGGGATCGCTGATGCTGTCGAGGACCTTCTTGAACTCCTCGTTGGCCTTCTTGTAGTCGTCCACCATGCCGGCGCGGGCCTTCTCGAGGTCGTTGGCGCGCTCCTTGAGCTGGGTGTCGGCCTGCTTCGTGCGCCAATAGCCATCGAAGACCTTCTGCAAGTCCACGACTGCCATCTTTGTCTGGGCGTGGGCCGAGAGGGCAAGGGTTGCCGCCATGGCCAAGGCGGCCCAACGCTTCGTTCCGTTTGATTTCATGCGTCTGTTGTCTTGATACGAATCCAACTAAAAATCCCGGGTATAACCCACCCCAAACTGGAACCGCCCGCTGCCGCCCACCCGGGAGTCGCGGCTGATCGGCAGGCCGTAGTCGAGGCGCAACGGCCCGATGGGCAGGTTGAGCCGGATGCCGAAGCCCCAGTTGTCGTTGTACAACCCCGTCGTCTGCCTCAGGCCATTTTCATCGATGAAGTCCTGTGGCTCGAAGCTGTACGCATCCGGATAAACCATGCCCACGTCATAGAACACGGCGATGCGCACGCGTTCAATGATGGGGACGCTGTACTCCGCGCCCCCAAACCAATAGGTGCCGCCGCCGGAAGGTTCCCCCGACACCGGGTCCTTCGGGCCCACCTGCCGGAACTTGAAGCCGCGCTGGGAATACAAGCCACCCAGGTAGAAACGGTCGAACAACGGAACCCGGTTGCGCCGGTTTCGGTCCCCGTCCGCATACGCCTCGACGATGCCGATCCGGCCTGTCAGCTCCAGGATGTGCCCATCCAGTGCGTCCTTCCACAGGCTGGTCTCGGGGAACAACCGTCCCGGGTTCCAGTACTGCGACATCCGGAGGTCCACGCGGTAGTAGTCCGAGTCGCCGCCGAAGGGGCCGCCCGCCAGTTCCGGCACCAGCTCGATGCGCTGGCCTCGCGAGGGCAGCAACACCGAGTTGCGCGTGTCGTAGGCGAGGCTGACGCCCGCGCGGGACACCAGCCGGCTGCCCTGCTCCTGCAACAGCACGGTGTCCGGGTACGTCGCCTTGTAGGTGTCCGTGAAGTCGATGCCGATGCTCTCGATCGTGTAGTTGACGCCGCCGATGAGGTTGAGCGGGAGCTGGCGGGTCAGGCCGACCCGCATGCCGGTCTGGCGCTGGTCGTAATTGGAGGAAAGGAAGTTGAGCTGGCGATGGTACAGCTCCGTGCTCAACGAGAGGCGACGTCCGAGGAACCAAGGCTCGATGAACGTCGCCACGTAGTCCTGCCGCCGGGTGCCCGCCTGGACGCGCAGGCGCGCCTTCTGCCCGCCGCCCGTGAACGACGGCGGATTGAAGAGGTCGAAGTTGCCCTGGCTGATCTCCGCGTAGCCCACCAACGCGTCAATCGAGCTGAACCCGGCGCCCACCATGAAGTTGCCGGTGCGCTTTTCCTCCAGGCCGATGACCAGGTTCTTGCCGTTCTCGACGTCGGTGTCCTCGTTGGTGGTGTCCACCTTCTCGAAGTACTGCATCTGCTCGAGGCGCGACTTGGACACCTTCACGCGCACGTTGTCGAAGGTCTCGCCTGGCGTGATGGCCAGCTCGCGGCGGATCACCTTGTCCTTCGTGCGCGTGTTGCCGCGGATCTCGATCTTCTCCACGAAGAACTTCGAGCCCTCTTGCAGCTTGTAGTTCAGGTCCAGCGTCCCCTTCTCGACGTTCGGCACCTTCTCCGCGTCCACCCGGGCCTCGATGTAGCCACGCGCCCCGTAGAAGTCCGTGATCGCCTCCACGTCCTTGGACAACGACTTCGGCGTGAACTTCTCGCCCTCCTTCAGCACCAACCCCTTGGTCACCTTCTCCCCGTCGCGACTCCGAAGGTTGCCGACGATCTCCTCGCGGGTGAACAGCTCGTTCCCCTCGAACTTGACCCCGCCCACCTTGTAGGGCGTCCCCTCCTCGACCACGAACCTCACCACCATCCGGTTCGTCCGCGCCCGCTCGAACACCACGTCCTTGAGCTCGAAGTCGATGTAGCCCTGCTCCATGTAGAACTCACGCAGGCGCTCCTTGTCCTCCTCGAACACGTCGTCCTTGAGCTTCCCCGAGCCCGTGATCCACGAGAACATCCACCACCGGCGCGTCTTCACCACCCGGCGCAGCTTCCGCTGCTTCATGTCGTTGGCACCGTCGAAGAACACGTCCGTGATGCGCACCTTCGGCGCCTCCACCACCTCGAACGTCACGATGCCGCGCCCCAGCTCCTCGTTCACGCTGGGCACCGCCCGGACCTCCGTCTTCTGGAGCCCGGCCTTCTGGTACGTCTTCAGGATCTCCTGCGAGTCGTTGAACAGCTTCAGCTCGTCCAACGGCTCACCCACCTTCGACGTCAGCTTCTTCCGAAGTCGGCTCGTGCGGTACTTCTTGTTGCCGCTGAACCGGATCTCCGTGAGCACCGGCTTCCCTTGCAGCCGGTACGTCAGCGTCACCCCGACGGCATCGCGTTCCTGGCCCACCCGGATGTTCGAGAAATACCCGGTCCGGTAGAGGTTTTGGATGTCCGCGTCGATCGCCTCCTGCGAGAAGCCCTCTCCTTCCTTCACCCGGATGTTGGCCCGCACCACCGAGTCGGAGACCGGGGCCGGCCCCACGTGGACGATCACGACCTTCTTCACCGGGACGACCGGTTGCTGCGCCGCGGCCGCCCAATGCAGGCAGGCAGCCAGCAGCACGGCCATGCGGTATTGTCGAATCAAGGCAAGGTTCATCCAGCGCGTCGTGTAGGACCACCGAATGAAACCCAAGACCCCTCCCCCGCTGCAACCATGGATTCAACCCGGCTCGCCCTCCCCGCCGTCCCGACGGAGAGGTTCCGTATCAGGGCGTGTCCCCCAGCAAATGGCCCGTACGCACCCAACCCACCCGTTGCCCCTCCCACTCCACCTCCGTCCAATCGCCATGCCGCCTCAAGCCGCGGACCTCGGATCCCTCCAGCAACGTCCGCACCGTCTTCGCCTCGGGCACGGGCGCCAGCGCCACGGGCGCCTCCCGGACCACGACCACGGCGTCGGGCGACCACCGGAGACCCATGACGGCCCCGAGCCAACCCGCCGCCAGGAACACCTGCAAGCCCGCGACCCAACCCAGGCCACGCAAGCCCTTTCCTCCCCACTTTCCTCCCCACTTCCAACCCACCACCCACCACCCGGCCAACGCCAGGCTCGCCGCAACCGTCCCGGCTGCCCATTCCTCGGGTCGCGCCCACCCCAGCCACTGGGTCAGCGGATGTCCCCCGGTCCCGCCGGCACGCTGTCGGGCCTGGGCCACGGACCGTCGCAGGCCCGGGTCTCGCGGTGCCTCCCGCAACCCCTGTCGCCATGCCCACAAGGCCCTCCCAGGCTCCCCGGACGCCGACCAAGCCTGGCCCAGGTTGAACCAAACGTCCGCCCCGACCGGGCCCGACTTCACCACCTTGGCCAACACCACCGCCGCCTCGGCCGGACGGCCCACCGCAAAAAGCTTCTGCGCCTCCTGCATGGGGTCGGGTGCCCCCAGCACGTGTGGCCACGCAGCCCAGGCGAGCAGCCACGCAAGCCCATGCCTCCAACCGCGCGTCATGACGCCCCACCCTCCTCCTCACGCCGCGCCCAGTCGTCCAGCAATCCCACGACCCGCAACGTCTCCGAACGGAAACCCGACCCCACCGCGCCGCCACCCGGCGCATAGCGGAGCGTCTCCCATGCCTCGAACCATCCCGCCACGGCCCCACGCGTGGACTCATCCGCGTTCCTCGCCTCCAACTCCCGCATCGCCACCTCCGCCGTCACCGTCCCGGGCTCCCGATCCAGCCACCACCCCCACCATGCACGCATCAACTCGCTGCACGTGAACAAGTCGCTCTCGCCCGCCTCGACCCGGGCGCGCGAACGTTGCATGTCCCGACGCCATCCGTCCCGCGCCGGCGGTGCCGGACGGGATTTCCATCGACGGTGCAGTCCCCTACCGGCCGCGACGCCCGCCCAGGCAACCCATGGGGTCAAGGCCACAAGGCCCACCCAAGAACCCACGCCCCACCGGCGGGAACCCGAGGCCCGGAAACCCGGCCCGGACCGCCAAGCGGCCGCGGGCGACTCACCGCCCGCCGCGCGATTCGTGGCGCCCTTGGTCGCGTCGGGCGACCCGGCGGCCGTCTCGCCCGACGCCACGGCGCCGGCCAGCACATCGAGCACCAACTCGCCGGCGGTGGCGGTCTTGTAGGTGCGTGTCACCGGGTCGAAGGACACCAACGACGGCACGGGCAAGCGGACCTTCCCCGCGCGCTCCGGGACCACGACGTATTCCAGGGTCCGCGTCCCGGACAATCCCAGTGCATCGGCCGGAGCGAAGCCATTCGTGCCCGGATACACCCTCAGCGAGGCCGTCTCGGGCCATGGCGGAAGCTCCATGCGCTCGATCCCGCCTTGGCCCTCGACCGAGACGCGCACCGTGACGGGGTCGCCCACGTTGACCCGGGTGGGATGGACCGTCGCGGACATGCGGTACTGGCCCACGACGCCGGCGTAGCCTGGCGGGCGGCCGGCCATGGGCGGCTGGGTGACCTTGAGGACCTTGCCCTCCCCCTTCACGGTCAGGCGCTTGGCGTTGCGCGGCGGGCCGAAGAAGTCGTCAAAGACGTTCCCGGGACGCCCTGGCGTGGCGGTCAGCAACGTGAGATCCACCTCGGCGGGCCCCACCCGGATGTCGCCGGGCTTGCTGGCCGTGACGGCGAAGCGCCACGTCACCACGCTCCACTGCTCGTTGCCCCGCATGGTGGCGGCCTGCCGAGGCTCCGAGGCACGCCCCAGGACAAACCCATCCAGGTCCAGCCGCGGCGTCGAGACATCCCGCACCGATTGGAAGTACAACTGGACCTCCACCGGAAACGTCTCGCCCACCACCGCCGCGTCGCGGTCCACCACGACCTTCAACCACACCGCCTCGTCGTGCGTCTCGCGGGGCACCACCCGCACCCGGACCTCCTTCGTCGCGAGCGTCTGGTTGCCCAGTTGCACGTTGAACGCGGGGATCACCACGTCGTTCGTCCCCTCGGGCGTCGCCAGGAACCGGTGCGCCACCTGCACTGTCGTCTGGCCGTTGATGCTGTGCATCTGGCTCACCGGCCCAAGGTACCGCAGACGCACGCCCGGGATGGGCAAGTTGCCCGGCTGCCCCGCCGACTGGGTGCCCTCGATGACCAGGCTTAGGACGAAGCTCTCTCCCACTTCCACCGACTCCCGGTCCGCCTCGATCCGAACCCCCAGGCCCACGGCGCGCCCGCCCAAGCCGCCCGCCAGGCACGCCAACGCCATCCACCACGCAAGCCAACGCCAAGGCCCGCCCAACACCGTGCCGCTCACCATGTCTTCCTCCCTGCGTTGCGGGCGTCCGGATAGGAATTGCGCGGGGCCGACCAAATCAACGCCCGCTCCTCGCGCTTGTGCGCGTCGAGCAATCGCTCGGCGAACCGCAGCGCCATCTTGCCGTCGGCGGCATCCTCGCCGGACGCCGACCCGGGTTGGCCCGCCGCCGCCGAACCCTCGCCCTCGCCCTCGCCGTCCTCACCCTGGCCGCCCGCGGCCGACCGGGGGGTGCGGTCGCCCTCCTTGCCGTCCTTGCCACGTTGACCCGGCTTCGTCCCGGCGGATTCCTTGCCCTTGTTCTCCTCCATCCGTCCGCCCGGGCTGTCCTTGCCATCCTTGGCTCCGTCCTGGCCTTCCTTTCGCCCGGCGCCATCGGGCGGTTGGGATGCCCCGTCCTTCTTGGGATCGCCGGATTTCTGGCCCGGGCCCGATCCCTTCTTGTCGCCTTGCCCGCCTGCATCCGGTTCATCGCCTCCCGGTTGTCCGCCGTCTTGCTTCGGGTCGCCCTTTTCCCCCTTCTCCCCCTTCTCCCCGGCGTTGCCTTTTTGCGAGTCCTTCTTGGAGTCCTTGCCCGCATCCTTTGGGTCGTCCTTCTGGCCGCCCTGTTGCTGCGGGTCCTTCTTCCCGTCCTGCGATCGCTGCTCCTGCTGGAGCCTCGCCAACTGCTCGCGAACGGCCTCCAGGTTGGATCGGGCCGCCGTGTCCGCCGGGTTCAAGCCCAACGCCGCCTGGTAATGGCGCGCCGCCTCCTCCCACAACCGGGCCTTGTCGGAGCCGTCCGTCGCCGCCTCGCCTTGGCGGAATCGGGCGCTTCCCAGCCCAAAAAACGCCCTCTGCTGCAATCCAAGGTCGGGCGAGGCCAACGCCGCCTCATGATGCCGGCCCGCCGCCTCCCAGTCCCCCATCTGGTGCGCCGCGACGCCCGCGTTGAAGGCCAGGCGGGGATCGGAGGGCGCCCTCGAAAGCAGCGCCTCGTACTCGCGCCGTGCCCCGGGGGCGTCGCCCTTCGTCAACCGCTCCAAGGCCGACGACGCGCTCGGCCCCGCCCACGCGGGCCCCATCAGCCACACGCCCACCACCCACGCCGCCCGACTCGTCCATGTCGTCGTCCTCATGCCTCCGACTCCTTTCCATCCGCCGCCTTCTTCGCCCACCCGGCGCGCCGGCGCCAAGGCAGGGGTTCCTCGGGGAACATCAACTCGAAGACCAACAGGCCGAATGCCAAGGCCAACGGCCATTGGAAGCGCTCCTGGGGCTGTCGCACCCGGCCGCCGGCAAACTCCCCCCGTGGCAACGTCCCGATGCCGCGGTCGTACAACGTCCGCATCGCCTGCGCGTCCCGCAGGGTCACGTAGAAACCGTTCCCCGCCTCGGCCACCTGGCGCAGCAACCCCTCGTTCAACCGGCTCCGCACCGGGTTTCCTTGGTCGTCCCGCACGAACACCGGGTTGCCATAGGGATCCGCCGTCCGCAACACGTCGCCCTCCGGGGACCCGGCCCCGACCGTGTAGATGCGTATCCCCTCCTTGCGCGCCGCCTCCGCCTCCACCACCGCGCCCGGCTCATGATCCTCGCCGTCCGTGATGACCACGATCGCTCGCGACGCCCCGGAGTCCTCCGCGAACGACCGGCGCGCCTCCTTCAAGGCCTCCGACAACGTCGTCCCCGCCTCCGGGATCACCTCCGTGTCGAGGGCGTTCACGGACTGGCGGAAGGCCTCCGGGTCGAGGGCCAACGGGCTTTGCAGGAACGCCGTCCCCGCGAACGCGACCAACGCCACGCGATCCCCCTTGGCCAATCGCGCCAGGTCATACGCCGCCAGCTTGGCCCGCTGCATCCGAGAAGGCTTCAGGTCCGACGCCAACATCGACCGCGAGACGTCGATGCACACCACCACGTCCACGCCGCTGCCCCGGCTTTCCTCCTCGACATGCCCCCACCACGGACGCGCCATGCCCAGCAGCACCAACGCCACCGCCCCCAGGATCAACCCTTGCTTCAACCTCCGCCTCCACTCCTTCAACCCGGGCACCAACACCGGGATCAGGCGCGCGTGGACGAGCATCGCCAGGCCCTCCCGCCGTCGTCGCCCGGACCATAGGACCAGCCACGCCAGCAACGGCACCAGGACCAGCAAGCCCCACAGGAACATCGGCTCGAGGAACGGCAACGCGGGACCCCTCATGGCAGCTTCCTCCACACCGTGTGCGACAACGCCATCTCCAGCACCAGCAACCCGACGGCCGGCCACGCCAGCAAGGCCATCCACTCCTCCCACGCCGCGAACCGCCGCGCCTCCATCTCCGTCTTCTCCATCTGGTCGATCTCCGCGTAGATCGACCGCATCGTCTTCGTGGAGTCCGCCCGGTAGTACTTCCCGCCCGTCCGCGCCGCCACCTGCCTCAACGTCTCCTCGTCGATGTCCACCGGCACCTGCCGGTACACCTTCCTTCCAAAGCCATCCACGCCCACCGGCGTCGGGGCCGTCCCCTGCGTCCCGATCCCGATCGTGTACACCTTGACCCCCAGTGCCGCCGCCGCATCCGCCGCCGTCAGCGGCGGGATGTCCCCCGCGTTGTTCTGCCCGTCCGTCATCAACACGACGATCCGGCTCTTCGACGGCAGGTCACGCAGCCGGTTCACCGCCGTGGACAACGCCGCCCCAATCGCCGTCCCCTGCTCGTTCAACGCCTCCAGCCTCCTCATGTTCCTCAGCAGGAAACCGTGGTCCAACGTCGGCGGCGCCGCGATGTACGCCCGCGCCGCGAACACCACCAACCCGAACCGGTCCGCAGGACGGTTCTCCACGAAGGTCTTCAGCACGTCCTTCGCCACCTCGATGCGGTTCACGCGGCTCCCGCCCAGCTCGAAGTCCTCCGCCAGCATCGATCCCGAGAGGTCCAGCGCGACCGCGATGTCCACGCCGCTGGCCTTCAACGGCGCGCGTCCCGCGCCCACCTGGGGCCGGGCCAACGCCAGCACCAGGAACACCAACGACACCCATCGCAAGCCCCGCAGGAACCGGCCCGCACGCGACTGCGCCAGCCCCGTGATCCCCTTCATCAACGACACCGTGGAATAGACCAAAGCGACGTCCCGCCCCCAGCGCACCCGCAGCCACCCCGCGAGCGGCAGGAGCAGCAAGGCCAGCAACCACCAAGGCGACTCCAGCCTCATGCGCCACCTCCCGCCGCCGAACCCGCCGCCGTCCGCTCCACCATCCCCAACGCCGCCCCCTCCAGCCCATCCAACTCCGCGCCGCCGGGCTTCCAGCCCGCAAACTTCACCAGGTCGCACCAACGAAGGAACTCACCCAGCCCGCCCGCATCCCCGATCCCCGGCAACTCCCGGCCCGCCAAGCCCGCGAGGAATTCCTCCGTCGTCTGCTCCGGCGCACGCAACCCATGCCGGGCCTCCAGGTAAAACCTCACCGCATCCGAGACCTCCGCGACGTACCACCGCACGTCGCCCATCCCCTCGCGCGCCCGCAGGATCCGCTCCCGCGCCACCACGGACGGATCCGGCGGCGGCAGCGCCGGCCCCTCGGCAGCCCCCCGTCGTCGCCACCAGGCCGCCGCCAAGGTCCCGGCGGCGGCGCAGGCCAGCACCGCCCCGCCCCAGGGCACCCAACGCCACGGGTCCGGGATGTCCTCCGGACGCTGACGTTCCGCCTTCAACACCACCGCCCCCGATGTCCCGCCACGGGCCCCGCCCGGCATCCCGCCCAGCCCCGGGGCCATGCCCGGACCCGGACCCGGACCCGGACCCGACGCGGGCGCGACGGGCCGGGCCGGCCCGTCCCCCGCCGCCGCGGTTGTCTTCTTGGCTGCCTCGACGGACAGGGGACAGCCCAGGACCCAGAGCATCCACCCCACCAAAGCGCAACCCAGCCTCGCCCGGATCACCGACCCCTCCTCTTTGCACGGTGGTCGAAGAACGCGGCAAGCTGGCGGGCGTACCCCATCATCAACTCGTCCTCCGACCTCCCCCCATCCAAAGGCCCCGTCTCCAGCCGCAAGGCATCCACCCCGCTCCCGCGAAACAACCGCCCCAGCTCTTGCTGGCCTTTTTCAGACCGCATCCGGAACGCCTCGCGCCGTCGCTCGCCCAGCGTGTCCACCTCCACGCGCTCCCCCGTCTCCGCGTCCTCCACCAGCAACCGTCCCACGCCGGGCAACGTGAGCTCCCTCTCGTCGCCCACCTGCAAGGCGACCACGTCGTGCTGCCGGGCCACCTGGCGCAGCAAGGAGGACGAGACCCGCGCCAACGTCAGGCTGCTCAGGACCCGCCGACGGAGGTGCGCCAGGATGGTGGAGGCGCTGGGGCGGGTCTCCGCGAGGAAGTCCGAGACCACCACCACCACGGCCCGGCCCGGCAGCATGCGCCGGGCAAACTCGAGGGCCTCGTTGACCGACGTCCCGGGGAACCGCGGCTCCCGGCACAGGATGTCGCGCACGACCCGCAGGACGTGCCGACGTCCCTTCCGGGGCGGCAGGTAGTGCTCCACCACCTCCGAGAAAAGCACCAGCCCCACGCGGTCCTGGTTGCGGATGGCGCTGAACGCCACCATCGAGGCCAGCCATGCCGCCACCTCGCGCTTGGAGACCTTGCCCGAGGCAAACAGCCCGGAACGGCTCAGGTCCACGAGCAACATCACGGTCAGCTCGCGTTCCTCGCGGAACTTCTTCACGAACGGATGGTTCATGCGGGCGGTGACGTTCCAGTCGATGGTCCGCACCTCGTCGCCGGGCTGGTACTCGCGCACCTCGTCGAAGTCCATGCCCGCGCCCTTGAAGGCCGAGTGGTACTGGCCCGCCAACGAGTCCGACACCAGCCGGCGCGTGCGGATCTCGATCTGCCGGATCTTGCGGAGTCGTTCCTCGGCGGTCATTCGATGGCCTGCGTGGACGTGCCGTTGCCGGTGCGCGCGTGCCAACCCTCACGGCACCGGCAACTCGTCGAGGATGCGTTGCACGATGCCCTCCGACGTCTTGTCCTCCGCCTCCGCCTCGTAGGTCACCGTCACGCGATGCCGCAGCACGTCCATGGCCACGCTCTTCACGTCCTGCGGCGTCACGTAGCCGCGCCCGCGCAGGAAGGCATGCGCCCGCGACGCCAGCGCCAGGGCGATCGTGGCCCGCGGCGACGCGCCCATCTGGATCATCCCGTCCAACTTCAGCCGGTAGGCCTTGGGGTCCCTCGTCGCGCACACCAGGTCCACGATGTAGTCCCGCACCGCGTCGTCCATGTACATCTCGTTCAACACCCGGCGCGCCCTCAGGATGTCGTCCGGGGAAACCACGGGCTTCGCCGTGGGCTGGCCGCCCGTGCGCGCCATCAAGTCCATGATCTGGCGCTCCTCCGACCGGCTCGGGTAGCCCACCTTGATCTTCAGCATGAAGCGGTCCACCTGCGCCTCGGGCAGCACGTAGGTGCCCTCCTGCTCCACCGGGTTCTGCGTCGCCAGCACCAGGAACGGCTCCTCCAAAAGAAACGTCTGCTCCCCGATCGTCACCTGCCGCTCCTGCATCGACTCCAGCAATGCGGACTGCACCTTCGCCGGCGCACGGTTGATCTCGTCGGCCAAGACCAGGTTTGCGAACACCGGCCCCCGCCGGATCGTGAACGCCCCCGACTGGGGGTTGTAAACCTGCGTGCCAACGACGTCGGCGGGCAACATGTCCGGCGTGAACTGGATTCGGGAGAACCGCACGTGCAACGCCGTGGCCAGCGTCTTCACCGACAACGTCTTCGCCAATCCCGGCACGCCCTCCAGCAGCACGTGCCCGTTGGCCAGCAAGCCAATCACCAGGCGCTCCACCAGGTATCGCTGGCCCACCACGCACTGG
Organism: uncultured Verrucomicrobiota bacterium; assembly: GCA_903880005.1. Taxonomy (GTDB): domain Bacteria; phylum Verrucomicrobiota; class Verrucomicrobiia; order Limisphaerales; family UBA9464; genus UBA6176. Next base: position 21,649 of record CAIRNV010000090.1, read on the forward strand.
TTGATCTCCGAAAACAACGGCGCCAGGAAGGCGGACGCCTCCTCCACCGCCGCATTTGCCGCCACGGGTGCTGAACTCATCCACGCCTGTATGCCGCACGTGGCCCGTCGCCGCAACGCGCTTCTCCCCGAACGACGACCACGCTCACGCCGGGTTTCCGTTTGCCCCTCGGCCCCGCCTCCCCAACCTCCCCACCCATGCTTTCACCCGTCCGGAGCGTCCACTTCGTCGGCATCGCCGGCACCGCCATGGCCAGCGCCGCCGCCGCCATGCACCAACGCGGCTTCGCCATCACCGGCTCCGACCACAACATCTACCCGCCGATGTCCGACTTCCTCGCCTCGCGGGGAATCCCCGTCCATGCGCCCTACCACGCCGACAACCTCCGCCACCGGCCGGACCTCGTCGTGATCGGCAACGCCATCTCGCGCGGCAACCCGGAGGCCGAGGCCGTGCTCGACGGGAAGCTCCGCTATTGCTCCCTGCCCGAGTTGCTCAAGGAGTTCTTCATCCGCGGCCGCCGCTCCCTCGTGGTCACCGGCACCCACGGCAAGACCACCACCACGTCCCTCCTCGCCTGGACCCTCGAGCACGCCAGGCTCAACCCTTCCTTCCTCATCGGCGGCATCCCCCGCAACCTGCACCAGGGCGCGCGCTTCACCGACTCCCCCTGGTTCGTCATCGAGGGCGACGAGTACGACACCGCCTTCTTCGACAAGCGCTCCAAGTTCGTCCACTACCTCCCGGAGGTCGTCGTCATGAACAACCTCGAGTTCGACCACGCCGACATCTTCCCTTCCCTGCCCGACATCCAGCTCGCCTTCCAGCGCCTCGCCGTCCTCGTCCCGCGCAACGGCCTCCTCCTGGCCAACGGCGACGACCCCAACCTCCAGCCCATCCTCGCCAAGGCCCCCTGCCCCGTCCGCACCTTCGGCCTCGGCCCCTCCAACGACCTCCGCGCCGTGGACATCGACCTCGCCCCCGGCCATTCCGCCTTCACCCTCGGCCCCACGCGCTTCCAGATCCCGCTCGTCGGCGAGTTCAACGTCCGCAATGCCCTCGCCGTCGTCGCAGCCGCCCGCAACGCCGGGATCCCCGACGACGCCATCCAGGCCGCCTTCGACTCCTTCCTCGGCATCGCGCGGCGCATGGACATCCGGGGCGAATCCGGCGGCGTCACCGTCGTCGATGACTTCGCGCACCATCCCACCGCGCTCCGCGAGACCCTGCGCGCCCTGCGCGTGCGGTTCGCAGGCCGACGCCTCTGGGCCATCTTCGAGCCCCGCTCCAACACCACCCGCCGCAACGTCTTCCAGGCCGATCTCGCCGGGGCGCTCGCGCTGGCCGACCACGTCGTCGTCTCCAAGGTCGCAAGGCTCGAATTGCTCCAACCCGGCGAACGCCTCGACCCCGAGCGCCTGATCCGTGACATCCAGTCCGCCAACGTCCCCGCCGCCTACCTTCCCGACGCCCCCGCCATCGTGGAGCACGTCGCCGCCCAGGCTCGGCCGGGCGACGTCGCCTGCGTCTTCTCCAACGGCGGCTTCGACAACATCCACGACCGCCTCCTCCGCCGCCTGGCCGGCGCGATCCCGTCGGAAGGCAGGTGACGGTGCTGCGCCATGGAGGACGGCCGCAGGCCATCCCCGCTGCCAGGCTCAAGCCCCCAAGGCCAGCCACACCACGCCCGCGACGCCAATGCATCCCCCCACCACCGAGGGCACGCGCGGCCGCTGCCCCTCCAACGCCCACGACAACGGGATCACCGCCAAGGGCGTCAGCGCCGAGACTGCCATGACGATCCCGGTGGGTTGCCGCGACAAGGCCCACTGGTAGCACGCCACCCCAAGCGTCGGGCCGCTCAAGGCGTTGATCACCACCCATGGCGCCGCCCTCCTCCCGCGCGACGACGACATCCGGGGCTCCCGATCCGTCGCCGCAGCCCCGCCCGCGCGGACACGCTGCAACCACCACCACGCCACGATGAACAGCACGCCCGCCCAGATCCGCTGGTAGGCCACCGTGAGGCCATCCACCGGATGCCCGGCGCTCGCCGACAACAGCGTCCCGTGCCGGCTCAGGACGGCGCCCATGCCCTGCCCAGCCGCCGCCACCACACCCAACAACATGGCCCCATAGCCCGGTCCGCCCGAAGCGCCACACCGGATCGAGGAGCCTGCGGACCCCGGGCTTTCCCCAGGATCAAGACCCGTGGATGAGGAAGCGACGGAACGGCCCCCGGCCGTTGCCTCGATCCCGTCCCGCCGCCGTCGCGGCATCAAGGCGACGGTCACGCCCGCGAGAATCACCGCGATCGCGCACAGTTGCGTGGGTCGCAACGACGTCCCCAGCCATGCCCATTCAACGGCGAGGCCAATGGGGACCGAGAGGCACTGCACCATGAGGCTCGCGAGTTGCGCGCCCAGGCGAGGCAGCGCCAGGAACAAGGCCGTGTCGCAAATCCCGAAGCCCACGAGCCCGCTCGCGAGGAACCACGCCAACGCCGGCCCCGAAAACCCGCCACCCCACCCATGCGCGTACAGGCCCAGGAACGCCGTCGCCAGAAGGATCCGGACCAACGAGGCGTCGTTGGAGCCCAGGTGGTGGATGGACCGCCGCGCCGCCACCGACGACAGCGCAAACAACCCCACGGCCATGGCGGCGGGAAACATGCGATGCGTCGTGCCGCGGCCCTAGCCCCCGGACGCGAGCTTGAAGTCCCCGCCCGCCGCCGGGGAGGCCGCCGCCGCCAGCCGCCGCATCCGGCGCACCGCATGGCCCAGGTTCCGGTGGCGGAACAACGCCGTGCCCGCCACCAGCGTGTCGGCCCCGGCCCGCGCGCACTCGACGGCCGTCTTGTCATTGATCCCGCCGTCCACCTCGATGCGAAACCCCAGCCCCAGATCGCGACGCCATGCCGCCACCTGCTGCACCTTGGGCACGCACTCCTCGATGAACGGCTGCCCGCCAAAGCCCGGGTTCACCGTCATCACCAGCAACAGGTCGATGTGCGGAAGATACGGCCGCACCTCCGTGATGCGCGTGGGCGGGTTGATCGCCAGCCCCACCTTCTGGCCGTTGGCCCGAATCTTCCAAAGCAACGACGTCACCTGTTCCCCAAGCTCCACGTGCACCGTGATGCGGTCCGAGCCCGCGTCCGCAAAGGGCTTCAGCAGGATCTCGGGCGCCGAGCACATCAGGTGCACGTCCAGCGTCCTCTTGAAGTGCGGACGCACCACCCGCACCACCTCCGGCCCGAAGGAGATGTTCGGCACGAAGTGCCCGTCCATGATGTCCAGGTGCAGCCATTCGGCCCCCGAGCGATGCGCGCGGGCGGCCTCGGAGCCCAGTCGGCCGAAGTCCGACGCCAGCAATGAAGGTGCGATGATCATATGGACTCCAGCCATCGAAGTGTTTCGTCGGTCCGCAACGCCGCCAGCAAGTCCGCCACCGTCCTGCCAAGGCCGGGCACGACGAACCCGGGCGCCACCTCGGCCCATGGCTGCAACACAAACCTCCGCGCATGCGCCCGCGGATGGGGCAGCACCAGCGTGGGTGTCGAGAGAACCAGGGAACCCCACGCCAGGATGTCGAGGTCCAGCGGCCGTGCCTCGTTGAGGACCTGCTTGGGGCGCCGGCCCGCCTCGCGCTCCATCGCCTGCAACGCCGAAAGCAACGACTGCGGCGTCTCGCCCTCGCGCGCCGTCAACGCCGCCACGGCATTCACGAACAAGGGCGAGCCCGGCGGGCAATCGACGGGCGTGCTCGTCCACAATGACGACGCCCTCACGCCCCCCGCCGAACGCTCGCCCAGCGCCCCGATGGCCTCGCGCACGATCGCCGCCGAGTCACCCAGGTTCGACCCCAGGGCCACGAAGATGGGAGTCCCGCCGCTCACCGGAGTCCCAGGACGTCCTGCATGTCATAGATTCCCGGCTTGCGGCCCTGCACCCACGCCGCCGCCCTCAACGCGCCGTTCGCAAACGTCTCCCGGCTGCTCGCCTTGTGCGTCAACTCCACCCGCTCGCCGTTCGCGGCGAAGATCACCGTGTGATCCCCCACCACGTCGCCGCCGCGCACCGCGTGAATCCCGATCTCCGACGACGTCCGTTCCCCGACGATTCCATGGCGGCCGTGCCGGATTTCCTCCTCCAGCTGGACCTTCCGCACGTCGCCCAGGATCTCCAGCAGCGTCGCCGCCGTCCCGCTGGGCGCGTCCTTCTTCAGCCGGTGATGCATCTCCACCACCTCGATGTCGAACGACGGCCCCAGGATCTCCGCCGCCTTGCGCGTCAGCCAAAACAACGTGTTCACCCCCGTCGAGTAGTTCGACGCCCACACCACGGGAACGGAGGCCGCCGCCGCCCGGATGGCCGCCTTCTCGCTGTCATCGTGCCCCGTCGTCCCAATGACCATGGCCCGGCCATGCCGCGCGCACGCCGCCGCCACGCCCGGCGTCACGTGATGCAGCGTGAAGTCGATCACGACGTCGGCCGACGCGAGGTGCGCGGCGAGGTCGTCGCCCACGTCGATGCCCGCCACCACCTGCAACGCCTCATGCCTCGGCGCGCACGCCAGCAGCGCCTGCCCCATCCGCCCCTTCGCCCCGTTCACCACGATTCGAGTCATCGCGGACCCATGGAACACGAACCGCCCCCTCCAAGGGGAGCCGTAAGTTTGCCCGCCATCACGCCCCGTCAGGGAATCCGAGCCCGGAACCACGCCGCGTCACCGGCCGCCGGGCCAAGGTCCACCTCCACGCCACCGCCCTGCCCCGCCACCGCCTCGGCCACCGTCGTCCATGCCCCACCCGTCACATCCAACGCACGCTCCACGACGTACCTCGCACCGGACGTGCCCGAGACGGTCGCACGCACCCGTCCGCCCACCATGCCCACGCGTATCCATGGCCGGTCCGCCACGGGCCCCGGCACGTCCGACAGGTCCGGAAGCCCGTTCCCATTCGTGTCGTTCGCATCGCGGATGACGACGTCGAAGAAGTCGTACTCGTCCGCGAACGGCGTCGATGGATCGCCGTCCGCCAACACCACGAGCCCCATGTAGAAGTCCTTCCCGACGTAGTTGACGGTGGTCTCGATGCCCTCGACGCCCCACGTGCCCAGGGCCTCGTACCGAAGCTGCCCGGGCCCCTGCCATGCGGCGGGCCCCCACGTCAGCGTGGCCGCGTCGATGCGCCCCATTGGGAAGGGCCCCTTGAATCCATCGCCGCCCCCGACCCTCGGCAGGTCCATGGTCGCCGTGATGTTGGTCCCCGCCACGTCGTAGGTGAGCACGCCCACGTACTGGAAGATCTCGAAGGCGTGGGTGAAGACGAGGTCCCGGATGGAGAAGTCCGGAAGGCTCACCTTGAGCTGCACCGTCCCCGACGCACTCCCCGCCGGCCGGTTCCACGTCGCCGACACGGTGCCGCGGCTCACGTCCATGCCGTCGTCCACCTCCAACGTCCCGGTGGTCGTCAGGTTGGACACGGCGCGGTTCACCTGGAGGAAGTCCGTGATGCCATCGACGTCGAGGTCGCCACCCATGGGCGTCTTCAGCGACAAGGCGGCCACCAAGGGCCCGAGCGCCTCCGAACCGGGATAGTGGAGGATGGCGTAGGACCCCACCTCGTCCGTGCCGCCGCTCCGGTACATCTCGTCGTTGATGGAGTCATCGTCGGCCGTGCTGAACTCGAGCCGGTAGTCGAACCCCAGCTGGGAGGCCGTGGACGGCGGCACGCGCAACGACAGGCAGGACAGCGTCATCGTGGCCGAGCGCGAGCCCGCGTGGAGCGCGCCGCAGGCCAGGCACGACACCAGCAGCACAACGAGGGAAGCAAGCCGTCTCATGCCCCCATCCAATGCCCGGACCGGCTGGATTGGCAAGGCTCGCGTCGAGGCGGCCCGGCCTATCGCTGCCCACCCTGTCGGAGGCGATAGAGCGCCTTGTCCGTGCGCAGGTACAGGGAGTCACCCACGGCGGCCGGCGACGCCATGATCTTCCCGTCCAACGTGTTCCTCGCCAGCACCCGGAACCGGCGGCCCGGCTCGATCACCGACGTCACGCCGTCCCGGTCGCCCAGGTAGATGCGTCCCTCGGCGAGCAGCGGCGACGAGCAATGATTGCCACCCAGGCGCTCCCGATACACCTCGGCGCCGGTGCGGGCGTCGAGGCAGGTGAACATCCCGCCCGTGTCCGACACGAAGTACAACTCCCCTCCCACCAGCAAGGGCGAGGACATCGTGGGCGCGCCCTTGGCGTATCGCCACACCTGCGTCGGCTCCCCGCCCTCGATCCGGATGGCCTGCGCCTCCGACCGCGCGTAGCCCGTGCAGAGGTACATGTTGCCTTGCCCGAAGACGGCCCGGGAGGACAACGAGAAGCCCAGTTGGCCGTACTTGACCTTCCACTGCTCCGCACCCGTGCGCGGGTCATAGGCGTACAACCAGTCGGCCCCCTGCGAGAGCAGGACATCCTTGCCTCCCAGGCGAAGCAACGCGGGCGTCGCATAGGACTTCTTCAACTGCGGGTTCGCGTTCATCTCGCCCGACCGGGCCGTCCGCCACGCCACCTTCCCGGTCTTCTTCTCCAGGGCCACGACCGACTGCGTGTCGCTGCCGTCGAGGTGAAAGACGAGGAGGTCGCCCGCCAACACCGGCGAGCTCCCGGGGCCGTTCTCGTGCATGATGCGCAGGTCCGTGTTGCGCCACACGACGCGCCCGTCCGACGTGTCCACGCAGTACGTGCCGAACGTACCGAAGTGCAGGTAGGCACGGTCCTTCTCCAGCACGGGCGTGGGCGACGCGTAGCTGTTCAACGTGTGCACCCATTGCGGGTCCTTTTCCGACGCCAGCGAGACGGTCCGGACGAGCCGGCCGCTGCGCCGGTCCACGCACAAGGCCACGAGCTCCACCTTGTCCAGCAACGTCAAGGGTTGGTCCCCCGTGTTGGACTTGAGGCGGCGCTGGACATCCTCCGGGCGCGCCTCGGTCTCAAGCGCCGTGGTGAGCCATACCTGGTTGCCGTCGATGACCGGCGAGGACCAACCCCGCCCCGGCAGGTCGCACCGCCACGCCACGTTGGTGCCCTCGCCCCACGTCAACGGAAGCCCACGCGCATCCTTGCCCGCATGCCCGTCCGCGCCCGGCCCACGCCATTCCGGCCATTCCAGCCCCGCCCCATGGGAGGCAGCGCAAGCAAGGACCCACGCGACAACCGCGCCACGGAGGGACGAAGGGAAAGTAGAGGACATGCGGTCGATGCTGCCCAACGGCCCCGGGATTTCAACGCCGGCGTCGCCCGCAAGACGAGCCAGGGACGAAGCCCATGCCGAGGACGATCCCGCCACGACGACCCCTCCCATGAACCCGTCCCGGACCCGGTTGATGCCTTGCCCGCATCCACCCCGCGCGACCAGCATCGGGCCCATGCGTCCTTCCCTCCTGCTTTCACCGCTCGCCATGGCATGCGCGGCGGCAGCCCTCGTCGCCCAGTCCACGCCCGCCCGGTTCCAGCAGGACCGCTTCGTCATCGGGATGTGGGTGCCCCCGCAAGCCACCCACGACCTTCGCACGCGCTACCAGGAGCTGGCGGACGCCCATTTCAACGTCGTCATCGGCAACTCGCCCGTCCCCGTGGCCGATCAACTCAAGGCCTGCGACCAGCTCGGCCTCAAGACGCTCGTGCATGTCCCGGGCACGCCCAGCCAGTGGCCCACCAACGCCTCCTGCTGGGGCTACCTCCTCCAGGACGAACCCTCGACGGCCGACTTTCCCGCGCTGGCACGGAGCGCCGCCGACATCCGCCGTCATCGTCCGGGGCGACTCGCCTACATCAACCTGTTCCCCAACTACGCCTCGCCCGCGCAGCTCGGCGCGCCCACCTACGAGGAGCATGTCTCCCGCTTCATGGACGAGGTCCGGCCGGACGTCCTTTCCATGGACCATTATCCCCTCATGCGACCCGGGATCGACCGACGCGACGCCTACTGCGAGAACCTCGAAACGCTCCGGCGGCATGCGGGCCGCGCCGGGATACCATTCTGGAACTACTTCCATGCGATGCCCTTCGCCGACCGCATCGACCCATCGGAGGCGCAGGTGCGCTGGCAGCTGTTCGCGGCCATCGCCCATGGGGCCAAGGGGGTGCTGTACTTCTGCTATTGGACGCCCGGCAAGGGCAACGGCGGCACCGGGGAGTTCCCCAAGGGCGGTGCCTTGATCACGGCGGAGGGACGTCGGACCCGCCATTACGAGGAGGCGCGGCGGCTCAACGCCGAGCTGGCTCGCTGGGGCCCCACGCTTCTCCGGCTGACGTCCCAGGGCGTCCGCAAGGTGCATACGGCACGTCGTCCTGCCGAAGCCCTGGCGGGTTCCCCCGTGAGGCAGATCTCGCACGTTGCCAAGGATCCGGACGCCGAGTTCCTCGTGGGGGTCCTTCGCCATGAGGACGGACGCCGCGCCGTCCTGCTGGTGAACCACGACACCGCCTACACGGCATGGCCGACCGTCGCATGGGACGCCGGCACGGGGGACGTTCGTGAGATCGACAAGGCCTCGGGGCGCGAGGTGGAGATGGTGGACGACAGCCCGGAGATTCCGGGGACCCAACTGTCGTTCGCACCGGGCGACGCCCGCCTCTTTCTCATGCCGTGACCAAGGGACCGGGCCAAGGAAGGAGCCGAACGAGAAGGGCCGGCCCTCGCTACTTCTTGTCCTGCTTGGCCTGCTTCTCGGACTCGGCCTTGAGCTGCTCCTGCTGGTTGTTCCACTTCTCGATCAGCTCGTTGAACTGCTTGACGGTGGACTCGTGCTGCTTGGCCAGGTCGTTGAACTTGCCCACGATCTGGTTCCGGTCCTCGACCAGCTTGCTGTAGTCGGACTTGAGCCGCGTGACCCCCTCGTTTTGCTGGCGAATGGCGTCGTTGGCCTTTTGGAGGCCCTCGACGTAGATGCTGAGGACCTTGTTGGTCTGTTCCAGGGAGAAGTTGGCGCGTTGAAGGTCCGCACGGAACCGGACGAGCTGCGCATTGTTGGTCTCGGCGCTCTTCATGAGGTCGGACCGTTCCCGCTCGATGCGCTGGATGTCGTCTTGGAACCGCTTCCCCTGCGCCTCCACGACGGCCTTCTCGTCGTTGAGCTTCTGCCTCTCGCCCTGCAACTCGTCCACGCGCAGCCGAAGCCGGGTCTCACGCGCCCATTGCACCGCGCACAGGCCACACAAGCCCAGCGCCAGCACAATGAGAATGCCCACGCCCACCGAACCCGAGGCGCCACGCGCCACGGCTCTCCGAACCGTTCGTTCCATGGTATCCATTCCGTCGCTCTTCCTTGGGGATGCAACCGCCGGGCCAATCCTGTTCCCGGACGTTCTTTTGTCAAAACCCGCCACGAGCCGGAGCCGGGCCGGGACGATGCCGTTGGGAGGAAAGCGATGGCGGAGCCGATGCTTCCGCGAGCCGAGGAACGAGCGAAGCGCGGGCCAGTACGAGGCCCTTATCGAGGGAAGGACGAAGGATTTGCGGGAGCAGATCGAGCCAGCACGACCGACCCAACTGAATCGTCCCGGCCAAGCAATCACGGAACGCCGGCGGGCATCCGGCGGCATCCCGGGCGTGTGTCGCGATTCGCCCAGCCTGCCATGATGGCGGCAGGCGAACCGGGGCCATCACGCCCCCTTCCATGCCGTCCTCCCACATTGCGCCTCGTGTCGCAGGGCGTGGTCCACCAGGACCAAGGCCGTCATGGCCTCGACCATCGGGACCGCCCTGGGCAGCACGCACGGGTCATGCCGGCCGCGGCCCTTCAACGTCGTGTTCTGCAACTGCACATCCACCGTGTCCTGCTCATGCATCACCGTCGCCACCGGCTTGAACGCCACCCGGAAGTAGATCGTCTCGCCGTTCGAGATCCCCCCTTGGATCCCCCCGCTGCGATTGGTCACGGTCCGCACCCTCCCGTCCACGGACCGGAACGCGTCGTTGTGCTGGAGGCCGGTCAAGCCCAGGCCGCCGAAGCCCGAGCCCACGTCAAATCCCTTGCTCGCGGGCAGGCTCAGCATGGCCTTGGCCAGGTCCGCCTCCAATCGGTCGAACACCGGCTCGCCCCAGCCCGTCGGCACCCCTCGCGCCACGCCCAACACGATGCCACCCACGGAATCCCCCTCGCCGCGCCTTCGCTCGATGAGGTCCACCATCCGCGCGGCCGTCTCCGGGTCGGGGCAGCGAATCGCATTGGCCTCCGCGTCCCGGGCCAGGAAGGTCTCGGGATCCACGGCGCACTCGATGTCCTGCACGCGCGTGACGCATGCCAGCACGTCCACACCCCAGCGCTCCCGCAGGATTTTTCGCGCCAACGCACCCGCCGCCACGCGGCCGATCGTCTCCCGCGCGCTCGTCCGCCCGCCCCCGGGCCACGCCCGGTGGCCATACTTGGCCTGGTAGGTGTAGTCCGCATGGGATGGCCTGAACTTCGTCGCCATCTCGCCGTAGGCCTCCGGCCGGAAATCCTCGTTGCGCACCATCATGCTGATCGGCGTCCCCAACGTCCGCCCCTCGAAGACGCCGCTCAGGATGTGCACCGTGTCGGTCTCCTTGCGCGGCGTCGTGATGCTCGACTGGCCCGGCCGGCGCCGGTCGAGGTCCGGTTGGATGTCCGCCTCCGACAACGCCACGCCCGGGGGGCAACCATCCACGACAACCCCAACGCCGCCGCCATGGCTCTCGCCCCAGGTGGTGATGCGGAACAAATGCCCAAACGTGTTGCCCATGCGCCTGAGGCATCGTGCCCGCTTTCTAGGAAGGGAAAAAGCGCGGAATCGCGGGCGGCGAGTCCCTGCGACGGGTGGACCGGACGCTTGCCCTAAGCAGGACCCGCCTCGCATCCTCGCCCCTCGTGGCGAGGTTCATCATTCTGCTTCTCTTGGCCTCATGGGCGGCGCATGCCGCCGGCAGGCGAATGGCCGCGCCCGGGCCGGCGGCGGTGGACGCACGCTATACCAACCTTGTCGCGTGGGGCCGCCAGCAAGGGCTCCAAGCCTCGGACATCCGGCGCAACGGCGAGATGTGGCTCACCAACCAGTCGCTGGCCCTTGGGTTCAAGGCCGACAGCCAGTCGATGACCTTCGATGGCGTCGAGCACCGCCTCACGCTGCCCGTGCGTCGTTCCCCCGGGGGCTTGCAGGTCGCCGTTCGCGACGTGCAGACGACCTTGTCCCCCCTCCTGCGCCCGCCCCAAAGGCCCGGCAGTCGCCCGGTGCGCGTCGTCGCCATCAACGCGGGCCACGGCGGCAAGGACCCCGGCAACACCGAGGGACGCCGCCAGGAGAAGCACTACACCCTCCTGGTCGCGGGCGAGCTCCGCCGCCATCTCGAGCGCGCTGGCCTCCAGGTCGTCGTCGTGCGCCCCTCGGACACCTTCGTCTCGCTCGAAGACCGGCCCGCCAAGGCCGCGCGCGCCCGGGCCGACCTGTACGTCAGCCTGCACTTCAACGCCTTCGACGGCCCGGGATCGGGCGAGGTCGCCGGCGTCGAGACCTATTGCCTGACGCCGGCCGGGGCCAGCTCCACCAACGATTCCGGAAACCACGGCGGCTCGTGGCATGCCGGCAATCGCTTCGATCGCGACAACGTCCTCCTCGCCCACCACGTCCACCGCGCCATCAAGGACGGGACCGACCTCAACGACCGGGGCGTCCGACGCGCTCGCTTCAAGGAGCTGACCCTTCTCCAGATGCCCGGCGTCCTCGTCGAGGGCGGCTACATGACCCACCCCCAGGATGCCGCGTCCATCTATTCGCCGGCCGGCCGCGCGGCCCTCGCCCGGGGCATCGCCGACGGCGTCCTGGCCTACAAGCGCCTCGTGGAGCGGAAGCCCTGACGCATTCGTCCAAGCCTCGCGTCACATTTCCCGCCTCCGCCCTTGGAACCCGGCCGCGTCCGGGCCAACATCTTGCCCATCACTCTTCCCGCGCTATGAACGTCACGCGTCGTCAATTCATCCATCGTGCCGCCGCCGCCTCCGCCATGGCTTGGGGCGGGCTGGCCCATGCCGCCCCCCGCAAGCTGTCGGCCAATGAGAAGCTCAACCTCGGCGTCATCGGCGTCGCGGGCCGCGGCGGCGAGAACCTCGCCGGCGTGCGCCACCAGAACATCGTGGCGCTCTGCGACGTTGATGCCGGGAGGTTGAACGCCGCCGCCGCCCAGTTTCCCGGTGCGTTCACCTGCTCCGACTTCCGCCGCTTGCTCGACCGCAAGGACCTCGACGGCGTCGTGGTCTCCACGCCGGACCACACCCACGCCGTCATCGCCATCGCGGCCCTCCAAAGCGGGCGCCCCGTCTATTGCGAGAAGCCGCTGACCCACACCGTCAGCGAGGTCCGCCGCCTGGTGGAGGTGGCCCGCAAGTCCAAGCTGCCCACCCAGACCGGGAACCAAATCCACGCCACGGACAACTACCGGCGCGTGGCCCAGCTGGCGCGCGCGGGCGTCATCGGGGACATCAACGAGGTGCATCATTGGGCGGGTTCCGCCTGGGAAACCAAGCCGCTGCCCGCCGCGTCCCCCGTGCCGGCGGGGCTCGACTACGACCAGTGGGTCGGGCCCGTGACCTGGCGGGACTACAGCCCGGAATGGGTGCACTTCAACTGGCGCCGTTGGTGGCACTTTGGCGGCGGGACGCTCAGCGACTTCTGCTGCCATCACATGGACCTCGGCGTGTGGGCGCTCGACCTCGGGTTGCCGGACGTGGTCGAGGCGGAGGGGCCCGAGCCGGACGCGCATTGCGCGCCGGCATGGTTGAAGGTGCGGTACGAGTTTCCCGCGCGGGGTGACACCCCCCGGCGCAAGATGTTCTGGTATTCCGGCGCAAAGCGCCCGGAGCTACCCGGCACGCCCGACCTTTCCAAGTGGGGCGGCGGCACGCTGTTCGTGGGCAGCAAGGGCATGCTGCTGGCCGATTACGGGCGCTTCCAACTGCTCCCCGCCGACCGGTTCAAGGACGCGGAGATTCCGGCGCCGGACTTCCCGAGCTCGGTGGGGCATCATGAGGAATGGATCCGCGCCGTCAGGGGCGAGAACCTCGCGCTGCCCCGGTTCCAGCACCTGGGCACGACCAACTCGCCCTTCGCCTATGGCGCGGTCCTCACCGAGCTCGGGCTCCTCGGCAACATCGCGTTCCGCACGCGGAAGCGCATCGAGTGGGATGCCGCCAAGATGCGGGCCAAGGGCGTGCCGGAGGCCGACCGGTTCATCCACCACGAGTACCGCAAGGGCTGGAAGCTGGGCTAGGCCCCGCGGAGCGACCATGCCATGAATGCAGGCCCCGTCGGCCCGCCCGGCCCGTCCCCGACGCCGCCCCCGAGCAAGGCGCAGGTGTTCCTCCGGCGCCTCGCGAGCACGGTGTTCCTGTGGTCGGTCGTCCTCACCGCCATCTTCTCGGGCAACCCGTTCGTCCGGGAGTGGGTGTTCCTGGGCCTCATGCTCCTGCTCGCGGGCGCGGGCCTGCTGGAGTTCTACGGGCTCGTGGAGAAGCGCGGGCTGGTTTGCTTCAAGACGTGGGGCGTGACCAACGGCCTGCTGCTCATGGGGGCCACGTTCTACTACGTCACCGTTTACCAACCCGGGCACGAGCACCGCGGCCTGCCCTCGCGCGCCAACGACTTTGAGACCTCCGTCCTCATCCTGTTCGTCCTCGGCCTTTGCGTCCGCGAGTTCGTCTCCAAGAAGAACCAGTCCGTCGGCCTCACCGCCATCTCCACCACGCTCCTCGGCCTCATGTACGTGCCGTGGCTGCTGAACTTCATCCAGAAGATCAACTTCTTCCCCGGCGTCGATGGGCGCTTCTACGTCCTCTACTTCATCCTGGTCACCAAGTTCAGCGACGTTGGCGCCTACTGCGTGGGCTCCCTCGTCGGTCGCCACAAGATGATCCCGCGCATCAGCCCCGGGAAAACCTGGGAGGGGTTCGCCGGGGCCATCGTGGTCTCGACGGGCGCCAGCGTCCTCTTCGCCCACCTCGCCGGGCCAAGGTTGGCCGGCATGAACACCCTCCACGCCGTCGCGTTGGGCATGATGCTGTCGGTCGCCGCCGTCATCGGCGACCTCATCGAGTCGCTGTTCAAACGGGAGGCGGGCGTGAAGGACTCCGGCCGCTTCTTCCCCGGCATTGGAGGCATCCTCGACCTGCTAGACTCCCTCCTGTTCAACGCGCCCCTCATGTACCTCTACCTGCGGCACGTCCTCACTTGACCCTTCCCGAACGGGCCGCCCTCCCATCCCTGCCCCATCCACCCATGGAACTCACCACGCAGCTCGCCCTCTTCCTCGACAACACGCCGGGCTCCCTCGCCCGCGTGTGCGACGCCCTGGCCGAGGCCCGGATCAACATCTTCGCCATCTCCACCTCCGACACCGTGGACCACGTGGTCGTCCGCATGGTCGTCAGCGACCCGCGCAAGGCCCTGCAACTCTTCGAGGAACGGCGCGCCTTGGTCGTCGAAAGCGAGGTCATCATGGTGCACGGCGACAACAAGCCGGGATCCCTCGCCCGCATCGCCCGCGTCCTGGGCGAGGCCCGCATCAACATCGAGTACGCCTACTGCGCCACCAGCCCCCACGCCCGCAATGGCCTCCTCATCCTGCGGCCGTCCAACCCACGCAAGGCCCTCAAGGTCCTGAACGAGGACGCCCAGGTCCTGCCCGACGGCGCCACACGCAAGGGTTGAACCACGCGCCACGCCTCCACCGTGACCCGCGACCGGGACGGTGGGCACGCCCGACATCCTCCCGCGGGCTATCCGGTTGCCGTCCGCCCTCGCCTTGCATACAACCAGCCCGTCCATGAAATCGGCGGCAAAAGGCCTCCTCTACGTCTTGTTCCTCGCGGTGGCGTCCGTGTGCTTCGGCCGCTTCCGTTCCGAGTATTCCAAGGGCTCCAGCCGCGAGGCCGCCTTGGAGGGGCGCGCCTTGGCCGATGAAGCCCGCGACGCGGCCCCGGAGGCGTCCACCAACGCCCCCGCCACGGGCGCGGCCATCACCACCGGCACCAACCCAACCAACGCGCCCCAACCGCCCGCAACCCCCACCAACGCGGTGGCCAACGCCGGCGCACCCGTCCCCAAGGCCGCCGCCCAGGGCAACGCCCAGGCCTTCTACCTGTCCGGGTTCGTGCTGGGCATGCTCGGCCTCGCCGGGCTTCTTGCATGGGACGTTTCACAGTTCGTCGCACGCAAGGCCGCCCACGGCCTGGGCGTGGACTTCGCCCCCATCCAGGGCGACCCCGAATACGACGCCGCCGAGGAGACGTGGGCCAGCGGGGATCACTTGGGCGCCATCACCCAGCTCCGGGAGTTCCTCAAGCGCCGCCCCAACCAGCAGCACGCCGCGCTCCGCATCGCGGAAATCTACGAGAAGGACCTCGGCAATTACCTCGCCGCCGCGCTCGAACTCGAGGAAGTCCTCCAGAAACGCCTCCCCCGCGAAAAATGGGGATGGACCGCCATCCACCTCGCCAACC
Organism: uncultured Verrucomicrobiota bacterium; assembly: GCA_903880005.1. Lineage (GTDB taxonomy): Bacteria > Verrucomicrobiota > Verrucomicrobiia > Limisphaerales > UBA9464 > UBA6176. Next base: position 37,161 of record CAIRNV010000090.1, read on the forward strand.
TGTACTCCGGAAGGCTCAACCAAACGGACAAGGCCCTCGAGGTGCTCCATCGCATCGTGGAGGGCTATCCCGAGACCACCGCCGCCCGCAAGGCACGCCAACGTCTCGGCATCCAGGAACCCCAGGCCGCCGCCGTCGCCGACGATGACGACGCCCCCGTCGCATCAGCCCCGTCAGAGGCCGCCCCCGCCGAGCTCCCCGCCGATGACGAGTCCATGCCTCGCGGCTTCAAGGTGAAGAAGAAGTAGTCGCCCCCTTCCCAGACCGGTAACGCCCCCATCACCGCCCCAGGACCATCCGCCCCCAGTCCTCGGGCCGGCCTTGAACGCCCGGGCGCGGGGCCCAGGCCAGCCTCGCGCGGTTGATGTTCTCGCCGGGCGCGGCGTCCCTCTTGTCGCCGTCATACACCAGCACGTTGAAGCCCACCCACCCGCCCTTCACCGCATCCACGCCGGCCAACGACCACGGAATCCGCATCCGGACCATGTAGCCGTCCGGGGTCCGGGCCGACACCAAGCCCATGCCCGGCGCCGTCTCCTCCATGCCACCGGGGCGCCGGTCCGCGTCGCGCGCACCCCGGGCCTTGCCGGCGGAGTCGAAGGGAAACATCCCCACCTTGAAGGTTCCCAGCGTGTGCTCCGCGCCCCCTTCCGGGTCAATGCACACCTCCACGGAATCGCTGCGCCAATGCGCCTTGATGTCATCCGCCGCGATGTTCGACACGACGACGTCATCCACGACCCGGACCTCAAGCCACAGGTTCTGGCCGTCGTGCGCCGCGCGGAACGTCGCCGAGACGTCCGCGGCATTCGTCACCGCTCCCTGCCAGGTGTTGGTATGCGGGATGACCACGGCCGGGATGCCCCGCCATGCCGCGTCGGCCATGTCCGTGCCCAGCCCCAGACCCTCCACCTTGCGGATCTCCAACCGCGGGACCGCATGCAACCGAACCTCCGCGCGGATCGGCCGGCCACCCGCCTCCCCGGATGCCACCAGGGTCGCGTCGCCGCCCGTCGAGGGGGCGAGCACCTGCAAGATGCGAAACCACTCGGGCTGCGAGGCCATGCCCACCTCCAGCTCCGCCGGGCTCACGGTCCATCCCTCCGGCAACGACAGCCGCAGCCGGCCCCGCGGGGTACCCGGAGGATCCACGACCTCCAACGGCACCGGCGTCATCGCGCCCGCCACCACGGGAACGTCCGGCGCGAACGTCGTCGCCGCCGCGCTTATCCCCTGCTCCTCCACCCATTCCTCGTAGCGCGACACCGCCCGACGCGGCAGGAACCGCACCTGCACGGGCTGCGCGACCGCAGGACGCTCGGGGGGCGACACCCGTGGCGGGACCTCGCCCTCGACCGGCAAACCGCGGAACAAGTCGTTCTCCTCCGCCAGGAAGGGCACGACGGACTTCACCAACTGCAAGCTTTGCGGCCGAAGGAACCACGGGGAGGAGCCCATGTTGCCGAAGCCTTGCGACCGGTGCCGCGCCAGGGCCTCGCCCGCCACCCGCGCAGGGATGCGTCCATCGGGCAGGGGGTTGGTGGTTGCCAACGTGGCCATGAAGGGCCCCGTGCCTCCGAAGTACAGCTTGCGCGGCCGCCACGCCCGGAGCCCCTCCTTTTCCAGTTGCTCCGGGAAGGCGCCGGGATCGGCCGCCGCGTCGAAGGCCTCCACGGCCAACCAGCCGGCCGCCTGGTGGTTGCCATGCTGCCCGGGCGACGGCGCGGGGTTCATCGTGAGGATCAACTCAGGCCGGACCGATCGGACGACGCGCACGAGGCGTTCCAAGGCTTCCTCATGTCCCCACTTCTCCAACGTGATGGCGAGGCCCTCGGTGTAGGCGAAATCCTCCCGGTCCAGGAACCAGCAACGCCGCACCCCGAGTCGGTCGAGGCACTCGCGCAACTCCACCTCGCGCAGGAGGCCCAGCGCACGGCCCGCCTGCCGTCCCACCATGTTGCCCCCGCCCTCGCCGCGCGTGGCATAGACGTGGTCCACCCGCCTTCCCTGACGCAACGCCAGGTCCGCGATGAGGGGGGCCATCGTCGTCTCGTCGTCCGGATGCGCGAAGACCGCCAGCACGTCCGCCTTGAGCAACGCCTCGCCCTGGGGCTCCGCCGCGCAGGTCGCCGTCCCCAGCATGACGGCGCACAAGATGTTCCAGGCCTTCAATCCACGCTCCTCGTCAATGCGCCGGCCCGCGCTCCTCCTCGGGCAGCGGCTGTCCCCGCGTCTCGGGCGCGAACGGCAGGGCCGCGAACCCAATCAGGTACACGGCGCACATCGTGATCCCCGCGTAGCGAAGCGGCTCCGGCGTGTCCTTGTACACCACGCCCGTCAGGATCCCCAGCGCCGCCGGGCCGGCCGCCGCAACGAACCGGCCCACGTTGTAGCAAAAGCTCGTCCCCGTGCTCCGCAGCCGCGTCGGGAACAACTCCGGGAAGTAAATCGCGTAGCCCCCAAACAACGACAGCGTCGCGAAGCCCATCAGCGGCACGAAGATGAAGATGTCCCGGAAGTCGCGCAGGAACCAAAACGTCGCCGCCGTGCACGTCATCGCCGCCGTCAAGCTCACGGCGAACGCCGGGCGCCTCCCCACCCTCTGCGACAGCAGGCCGTAGCCATAAATCCCGAAGAACGCCCCGAAGTTCTGCACCATCGAGTTGATGCTCGTCCACCACGTGAGCTTCGCGCCCACCTGCGCCGGGGCGACGCCATCGGCCAGCAACTTCTTCTCAAGGACGCTCCGCACGAGGTCGGCGCTGAAGAACGCGATGCCCCACACCCCGATCACGCCGCTCAACGCGAGCATCAACCCCGTCACCGCCCGCCCCCGGTACCGCGTGTCGCCGCCCCCGCCGTACACGCACCACGTCCCAAACATCAACGCCACCCCGCCCAGGCACGCCACCGTCAGCTTCAGCCGCGAGAAGCCCGGGAACACCATCGCCTCGCTCCACGCCCGGGGCCCGAGGAACGCCAGAGCGATGCCCGACGCCAACGTCAGCCCCGCCAATGCGGCCGGCAGGCGCCAGTTCGGGTTTCCAAACAACTCGCCGTAGTCACCCATCTTTTTCCGCAGCTCCGGGTTCCCCCTCGTCGCCAGCCACGCCTCCGGCTCCTTCAAGCCGCGCCGCACGAAGATCACGATCAACGCCGGCAAGGCGCCGGCCACGAACTTCCATCGCCATGGCGCCCAGCCCGCAAGGCTCTGCCCCTGCTCCAGCACGCTCAACGAAAGCCCAATCGCCGCCGCCGACATGTTCCCCACCGTCGAGAGCGCCTGCAGCAATCCCAGCGCATACGGCCGCGCCCGGGATGGCATCACCTCCGCCACCAGCGCCACGCCCACGGCAAACTCCCCGCCCACCCCAAGCCCCGTGAGGAACCGATACAACGCGAAATCCCAGAAACGCGTCGCGAAGGCGCTCAACCCCGTGAAACCGGAGTAGAGCACGATCGTCAGCAACATGGTCTTGGCGCGACCCCAACGATCACCCAGCACCCCGAACACCAAGCCGCCCGACGCCCACCCAATCATGAACACCGCCGTCGCGTACCCTCCGTACTCGCCCACCTCGGCCTTCGTCGCCGCCCGCCCAAGCCCGGCCCCCAGCAACTCGGCCATCGCCGGCGCCCGCGCCAACACGAACAACTGCTGGTCCATGCAATCGAGCAGCCAGCCCAGCGCCGCCACCACCAGGACAAACCATTGGTAACGGTTCAGCAACCGCCACCAACGAAAGCCGGACTCCCCGTCGTGCATCGTGCTCATGGAACGGCCCGATGCTGCCCCCGCCCTCCCGTTTCACCCAAGCGAAACCTCCGGGAAATCTCGTCCCGGCCTATCGGGGCGACGTGGTCCGCTCCTGGACCCACTTGAGGTCGCGGCTGTTGGGGACCTGGAGGTTGTGATCGATCCGCTGCCCCAGCGTCGCCTTCCGGAAGGTGCGCGCATCCAGCCACCGATGCGCCTCCGCATGACCGTCGGCAAAGCCCACGACGCCGCCGTTGTTGTGATGCACGGCGGGCAGGTGGAAGAACTGGTCGCTGGCATTGCCCGGCATCAACACGATGAACGCGGGCGTGCAAAGGCTCTGCGGCGACAGGTCCTGCGTCAGGAACGTGTTGGCCGCGCTCACGAGGTCGCCCGTCTTCTTGAACACGCGGTAGCGAGGCGACAACCGCGTCTGCATGTCCGCGTTCGGCCCCAGGTACAGGTTCATCGCGTAGCTCCGCACCGTCGGCAACGGACGCCCCCGGGACACCATGTGGGTCGTCCGGTCGCCCGGGCACTTGTAGGTGTCCTTCGACGCGATGTAGGGCGCGAACGCGGCGTTCCTTCGGTCCACCAGGAAGGCCACGTTGGTAAAGGCCGAGACGAAGTTGTGGTACCCGCCCAGGACCCAGAGCTTGGGGCCTCCGACGGCCGCCGAGTCCACCTCGCCATTCGTGACCAGGCTGTCGCCGTTGTCGTTGGCATACAGGACGCCCGCGAGCCCGATCTGGCGCTGGTTGTTCAGGCACTTGGCTCGCAACGCCTGGGACTTGGCCCCCGACAACGCCGGCAACAGGAGCCCGGCCAGGATCGCGATGATCGCGATGACCACCAGCAACTCCACCAACGTGAACCCGCCACGGCGGGGCACCCGCACCCATGACGCGCGCCGACACACGCACGCGGTCTCGCCACGACAAGCCCCCGGCGCGGCGTCCCGCATGGGATCGCGCTTCTGAAAACGAGGGCCTCGCAGGCACGACCGACCCAATGAGAACGTTCCAGAAAAGGCGTGCACCGCAGAAGAGCGCCACAGACGGATGCGGCTTGCACCGAAAAAGATGCCTTCCCTGCCGGGGCCGGGACGACGCCATCGCGAGCGCAACCATCGCGCAGCGGATTCCCCTGCAAGACGAGCGACCCCATGGAGGGGTTCGCTTGGGAATCCTCACGGCCAATTCGACGCTCGCCTTGCACGCGCCGCGCATGGAAGCCTGACACCATGAATCGGCCTTCCTTCATGGCCCGCATCGCGGGCCTTGCCGGCCTGCTGTTCCTCGTCGTCGCTACCAGGTCCCTGGCCGAGCATCGCGCCACCTTCCTCGGCAACCCGGCGACCCGCTTCGCCGATCCCCTCGTCGCGCCCGACGACCTTCGATGGCGGTTCCGAGACCCGGCCCTGCGGAAGGACATCGAGGAAGTGCTGCGGCAATGGGGTTGGAAGGGCCGCCTGGAGGACTTGTTCAAGGCGGCGGAATCCGCGCCCATCGTCGCCCGGGACATCGCCATTGGCGAGCGCCTGCCCTTCATGTCCACCCGCGAGAAGGGAAGGCCCGTGTGCCTGGTGGACGTCGTCTGGGAGGGCAAGAAGCCGGCCCCGGCCTATGCCTTTGAGTTCGTCTCGGCGGGGCGCAGGTACCGTTGCCTGACCCCCAAGGCCTGCTCGAACTTCCTGGTCATCGACCTCGGAAAGGAACCCACCCCGGCGCTGGAGATCGCCTGCTCCGCCCCGCCCACCTCCATCCTCCGCCGCCCCATCCGCGTGTGCGTGACACTGCGCAACACCGGCGACGGCACGGAGCCCAAGGGCTCCATTCGCCTCCCGGTGCCCGAAGGGCTGAAGCCGGTTGAGATGACATCCGGCGGCGTGATGGGAGGGGACGGTGCCATTTCATGGCCCGATGCCGAGCTGTCACCCGGTGCATCGCGTGAGGTTTGCGTCGTCTTCCAGCCCGATCGACTCGGGACCTTCTCCTTTCAACCCCGGGCAGCCAGCGCATCGGGCCCGGGCCCCCAGTCCAACTGCTCGACCGATGTCCGCGGGCTTTCGGCCATCCTGCTGGAGGTCATCGACGTGGAGGATCCCGTGGAGGTGGGGCAAGACGTCGAGTACGTGGTCCGCCTCCTCAACCAAGGCTCCGCCACCGAGACATCCGTCCGGCTGACCCTCAAGCTCCCCGCCAGCCAGGAATGGATCTCGGCGGAAGGCACCACGCCGGTCCGGCTCGCGAACGGCGAGTACGTCACCGAGCCCATCGCCACCCTCCAGCCCAAGGCCTCCGCCGAGTGGAGGATCAAGGTCAGGTCCAAAGCCGAGGACGACGCTCGGTTTGCCGTCGAACTCAACAGCGACCAGTCCCTCCACCCCATCCGCGAGACCGAATCCACCCGCCAGTACTAGTGTCGTGTCTCACAAATGGCTGGTGTTTCGCCGCGAGGGATTTTCGTGTCCAACGAGGCGCGAGCCAGCACGAGTCGTCCGTCCCGCCGCTACCACTTCCACGCCGACCAAAGAGACGCGCGCTCGTCCGTCCATGGCCGCGCCCCGGGCCCGGCCTCGCACGCCTTCCACTGCACCGATCTCCGCAGCATCCCAAGGTCCGTCTCTTGGCTCGCCACAAGCACCCAATGCGACGCCTCCTGCCCGGCCGCCGTCGGGTTGTCGTCCTCGTTGCCTCGGCTTGTCATCCCCAAGGCCGCCGCCGCCGCCGCCACCACCGGCTCCAGCCCAAGGTACCGGTTCGACACGTGCACCAGCAGCACCCCCCCCGGTGCCAGCCGCGCGCGATACAACGCAAACGCCTCCACCGTCAGCAAATGCACCGGGATTGAGTCCGAGCTGAACGCGTCCAAGACCAGCAGGTCGTACCGCGCGTCCCGCTCCTCCATCAACCGCAGCCGCCCGTCCCCCACCACGATCCGCGGCGGGCCCGACGGACTCTCCGCAACGTACGAGAACCATTCACGCCTCCCCGCCACCTCGATCACCGCCGGGTCGATCTCGTAGAAGGTCATCGAGTCTCCCGGCTGCCCGTACGCGCACATCGAGCCCACCCCAAGCCCAATCACCCCAATCCGCAGCCCCCGCCCATCCCCGGGACCCGCCCGCCCCCGCAGCGCCCGGAACACGTCCCCCACCGGCCCCTGCGGATGGTAGTACGTCAACGGCACCGACCTCAGGCCCGCCTCCAAATGCTGCCGCCCGTGGAACGTGTTGCCGTGCATCAATTGCCGGAACTTCCCCCCCGCATCCCGCGTCACGCGCGTGATCCCGAAGAAGTTCCTCAGCGTCGCCTCGTTCCGGCTCCATCCCGTCTCCAGCACGCCCCCCGC
>CAIRNV010000091.1 GCA_903880005.1 uncultured Verrucomicrobiota bacterium
AGCACCGGGATGCCCACCGCCTCGGCCGCCTGCAAGAAGGCCTTCTCGGGCTTGATCCCACGACACAACGCGACGCATGGGATACGGGAACCGAAAAACTCCCGGTAGCGTTGCTGCCTGAGCGCAGGCTCCAGCGTGCGCAGGTACGCCGTCTCCACGTTGCCGATGACTTGGACGCGCCGAGGCGCGAAGTACTTCCTGAACCCCGCCAAGGCCAGTCCAGGCCGATTCACCGTCGGCTCGCGAATGACCCGGGCCAGTCCGCTCGCGCCCGCCAGCAAATGCAGGCCCAGTTGCGTCGCATTGCCCGTGTAAAACATCTGGACCGTTGGTTGCGCAATCTTCATGGCTCCTTCCGTGCAATCCCTGGCAAAAAGCATCCCAACACCGCGCCGGCGATCGTCGCCGACGCCAGCCCCACCGTGAGCGTGTACGTCAGGCCCATCGCCATGAGGCCGGCCCAGGCCTGTTCTCGCCCCCAGAAGAGCAACCCGCATTGCACGCCTGCCAGCCCCATTATGGCGGCATACGCCCTCATCCCCCAGCGACGACCTCGCCTCGCCCGATCCCCGTGCGCGCCGACTTGGGGCAGCCATCGGAGCGCCCAGGGCAAGCACCACATCGCGCAGGGCCATGCGAGGATGTTGGCCACTCCCAGCAGCATAACGAGGCCGAACAACAACATGACCGGCATGCCTCCCCCTAGAGGTTGAAGTCCGGCCCCAGGTAAATCTCCCTCGCCTTGGGGTCGTTCACGAGTTGGTCGGCTGGTCCTTCGTAAACGACCCGGCCTTGGTGAATAAGGTAGGCGCGGTCCACGAGCTTCAGCATCTCACGCGCCTTGTGGTCCGTGATCAGTATGCCCAAGCCTCGATCGCGAAGCCGCCGCACGATCTTCTGCACCTCGTGCACGGCGATGGGGTCGATCCCGGCAAATGGCTCGTCCATCAACAGGAGGCGCGGGCTCGTGATCAGCGCGCGGGTGATCTCAAGGCGTCGCTTCTCCCCGCCGCTCAACTGATAGGCCTTGCTCTTCGCAAGACGCGCAAGGTCCAGCTCGTCCAGCAGGTAGTTCAATCGCACGGCCCGCTCGGCCTTGGTGCAATCGATCGTTTCAAGGATGGCCAGCAAGTTCTCCTCCACCGTCAACTTGCGGAAGACGCTCGGCTCCTGCGTCAGGTATCCGATGCCCCGCCGCGCACGCTCGTGCATGGCCAACCCCGTGATGTCGGAGCCGCCCAGCTTCACGACGCCTTCGTCGGGGCGAACAAGGCCCACCACCATGTTGAACGATGTGGTCTTGCCGGCGCCGTTAGGACCCAGCAGACCCACCACCTCGCCCGACTGGACGTGGATCGACACGCCATCGACGACGCGCCGCCCGCGATAGGCCTTGGCGAGGCCCTCGACGGCGAGGAGGGGAGCCGTTGTGTTCGATGGATCCGGCATGGATGGAACAATCCGCAGGGCTACTTGCGCTCCGTCGGCGCCGCGGTGGACGGCGATGGGTTGGCCGTCGGCGCATTCGTCCGGCGCATGGCCCGAACGACATCGAGGTTCAATTCCGAGAAGTGCCCGCCCGTCGCCCGGATCTTGCCGGTCCCAAGGTCATAGGTGATCACGCGGCCGCGAGTGGTCCCTTGGGGAGCCACGATCCTGGGATCGACACCGGTCAGCGTCACCAGTTCGTTAGTCGCCGTGTACACGGCGCGGTCGCCGTATGCCCTGAGGACCAATGGCGCATCGCCCGGCTTCGAGGGGGGGCGGGTGATTTCAATGATAACGTTCGTCGTGGCCACCAGCGCGTCCGGCCGATTGTTGGTGCTGGACTGCTGCACGGTGACCAAGTCGGCGCACGACAATTTCAGGAGGCCGGGCAACATCACCTCCACGTCGTTCCAGTAATGTTGGGTCCCCGACTGGTAGTCGAATTCCCACGTGCCGGACTTGATGCGAACGGGTGGTGCTGGCTCCTCGGCCAAGGCCAGGCTCACGCTAAGGAATGCCGCGATGGAAAGGGGAGTCTTCATGGCATGAATAGGAACTAGGGTCGTGCCTTCTGGCCTGGGATGGACGCTTGAACGCGCGCAACCGTCTCCACCCGGTTTGAGACGTTCAGCCTTCCAGCGCCGTGGTCCCATCGAAATCCCACGCCCTCGACGGAGAAACGGCCATCGGCATGGGCAATCTTGACGGGGCCGGGCGAGGTGATGATGAAGGCGCCGTTGGTCACCACGACTCGGCAGGATGGTGAGTCGGCGGATATTTGGGCCTCACCGTCCGCCGCGAACGTGTCCACGTGGAGGTTTTCGACGTCAAAGCTGCGAGGACCGGCGGGAATGGCCCTCCCGCCCTTGAATCGGGCCTGGACCCTCCCGTCTTTTTGCAACGTGAAGCTCCAGTCCCTTAAGGCGGAGCCCGGCGTGCCTTGGGACGGCGGCCCCGCAATCAAGGGCAGGGCAAGACACCATCCCGCCAACGTCGTCCCCCTTGCCTTCCGCGCGCTCACTGGGCCATACCATGCGAGGCTTCGGCGTTGTCTAGGAAGCGTATTTCTCAATCAAGGAGTCCCATCGTCCCTGGGCCTTGAGGACCAGGTCCACCACCTCCCGGACCGCCCCGCATCCACCGGCGCGCCGACACACGTAATGAGCCATGCGGCGAGCCTCCTCGATGCCGTCAGCGGGCACCGCCGCGAAGCCAACCCGACGAAGCACCCCGAGGTCGAGCACGTCGTCGCCCATGAACAAGGTCTCCTCCCACGCAACCCCCAGTTCCTGGAGCAACGCCTCTACCACGGCCACCTTGGGCGCGCTCGATTGCCTTAGGATATCCACCTTCAGGTCATGGGCCCTCTCGGTGGTCGCCTGCGATGGCCTTGCGCTGACCCACCCCACCCGAATCCCCTCGCCCTGCAGCAGCCTTAGGCCAAGCCCATCCCGGATGTGGAAAACCTTCTGCTCTCCCTGGGGCCCACCCATCGTCACGCGGCCCTCGGTCAAGACGCCATCCACGTCACAAAGGAACAACCGGATTCGACGAAGGCGTGAAGTGACGACGATTGGGGGTTCCATGTCAGGTGGAGGGGAAGGCGGCTTTGGCTGCGAAGGACAATGCTTGGGTGGAGGAGGATTCAGTCATCAAGCCAACCCCAACCCACTCGCCCCGGAGAGGCGGGGAGGCTGACCCCCGTGATTCCAGAAACCCCTCGCCAAGTCGCCCGCCCCATTCGGTCTGCGGCGGGTTCGTTCGCGTTCTTGGCGGGGTCTAAGGACCCCGCCACCCCTGGGCAGAACCGCCATGATGCGAAATGTCACGCTCGCCAGCCCATGATTGCACGAACTATGCCTTGCCGTCGGCCTTGGGCTTGTCGTTCGGACCGGCGTCCTGAGCCTCCTTCTTCCCGTCACCGTCCTCCTTGCCCTGGCCCTTGTTGTAGGCGCTGTAGTAGCCGTAACGCTCGTAGGCGTAGTAATAGGCGTCCGAGGTCTCGAAGCTCAGGTCGTTGATGCAGACGCCCAAGATCCGCACGCTGGCGTTGGACAATTTCTGGATGACGCGGCGAACGTGTTCTCGACGCACCTTGTTGAAGCGGGTGACCACCAGCGTGCCGTCGCAGCGCGCCGCGACGATCAGCGGGTCGGAAACGGCCGATATGGGAGGGCAGTCCACGACAACCCGGTCATACTTTTGCAATGCCCATTCGAGCATCCTTGACATGCGGGCCGACGCCAGAAGCTCCGAGGGGTTCTTGGGAATCGGGCCGGAACACATCACGTCCAGATTGGGGATGTTGGATGCGACCATGGCACCTTCGGGGGAGTCCAGTTGGCCAAGAAGCCAACTGCTGAACCCGACCTTGTTTGAATACTCGAATGCCTGGTGGACAGACGGGCGTCGCAGGTCGGAGTCCACGAGCAAAACCTTGAGGCCGGCCTGGGCCATCACGATGGCCAAATTGGATGCCACCAGTGACTTTCCCTCCCCAGACAACGTGGACGTGACCGCGATCGTGCGTGCTCTCGCCCCGTCGGGCCCCAGTTGGATGGTCGCGCGTAGCGAGCGGAACATCTCGGCCACCGCAGAGGTGGGCTGGAGGTAGGCAATGGTGTCCCTCTCGACGGGAGACGTGGCCTCGATGTGGGCGACGTATCCAAGGAAACTGTGCCCCAGGAAGGCCTCAACATCCTCGATGGTCTTGATCGAGTCGTTTAGGTAAGACAGGAAGAAGGCAAGGCCGAACCCGCCGATCACTCCGAGCAAGGCGGAGGCGGCGATGATCAGGGGCTTGCGAGGCTTCGCAGGAAGGACGGGCGTCACGGCGGGGTCCACAACCCTAACATTTTGCGCGATCTCCTTCCCGCTAAGCTCGAACTCCTTCGACTTGCCCAAGATGGTTTGGTACATCAACTCCGTGCGCTCCCGCTTGCGGTTGAGCATCTCGTAGTTGATTCGGAGCTCGTTCAGCTTCCCGACCCTCTTCTCCTTTTCCTCCTCGGACTTGAGGGCGGCCTCGAAGTTGTTTCGCTCAAGGTCCGCACGGCTCTTCAGGGCGCGGAACGCGCGGGCTGTCTCGGTCTCCAAACGTTGCTGGTCCGAAGCGATCGCGGCGCCCATGGCCCGGTAGCTGGGGTGCTTGGGGCCATACCGGTTCGTGATCGATGCGAACTGGGACTCGTGTTCCGCAAGGCTCACCTTCGCACGCGCCACCTCTAGGTCGGCGGCGACGCCTGGGAACTCGGATAGCTTCTTCCCCTGCGACCTCCAGTTCTCGGCCTCCACTGCAAGTCGCATGGCTTCGTCAGCCGAGACGCGGCGGGCCTCGGTGAACTCCTTGGCCCTGACGTAGGAGGCGTTGATGACGTTGACCCGCTCATCCAGGGAGGACGCCTCGTTCTTGATGCGGTACTCCTGGAGTTGCTGCATGATCGACTTGAGCTCGTTTTCCTGAGCCTGGACCTCCTGCCTAAGCTGTCGATAGGCCTCGATGGCCGTGAAGGACTTCTGGCTTTGGTTGTCGGCAATAAAGGCGTCCATCAACGAGTTCACGATGTCCTTGGCACGCGCGGGATCGGGATGGAGGCAGGAAACGGTCACGAGACGGGTCAGGCGAACCGGGGTGACCTTGATGTCCTCCGCGAGGGCCAGCGTCCTGTCCGGTTGCTCCTTGTATCGCAGGTCCTCGTCCAGGCGAAGCTTGCTGACGACCTTGTCCAGCAGGGTCCTGGATTGCAGCACCCGATACTGGGTTTGGAGATATTCCGTGTCGCGGCCGAGCAGCGAGATGACGTTTTGGCCTGACAGAAGGCCGCCCCCCTCGGGATTGATGAGCAGGTTGCCGTTTGCCTCGTACAGCGGAGTGCTTCGAAACGAGTACAGGAGGCCGGCGATGATGCACACGGCGGCCGTGTTAATCACGACCCATCGGCTCGCCAGCAAGACGAGCCAATAGCGGCGAATGGCATCGACGCTGTTTGGCGCGGCGTTCCCGGGTGTGCTATTCGCGGACGACGAAGGTGATTCCATGTGTTCCCTGTAGGCGTTTAGAAAATCCTGGGAGCAACCCAAATCTTGTCGTTGGGCTCCACGTAAAACCGCTTGGATGGGTCTGTGACCCCAAGTATCTCCTTGTACTTGAACATGCGCGGCTTCTCCCAGCCCTCCCTCGTGACCTGGATCAGGTCCGGATTGGCCGTCGGCTTGAGGTCCCGGGCCCGGGTGATGGCCTCGTGAAGATCCAACTTGCGGTCCGAGGGTATCTCCACCGGCCCAGGGGCATTGACCTCCCCGGTCACGCTGACGGTCTCCTGCACGTATTGCTTGAAGTCCACGGTGACCTGCGGATCGAAGAGGTAGTCCGGCTTGAGCATGCCGCTCAGCAGCTTTTCCAGCTCCGAGGTCGTCTTTCCCTCGACGGAAAGCACCCCAAGGAAGGGATAGCTGATGGTGCCGTCGGGGCCGATGCGCCGTTCCAAGGTCAGGTCAGGCTCCCCCACCACCCGAATGGCAATGATGTCGTGAGGTTGGATCTTCCGGGCACCGACGGTGTTTCGGGACACCGCGCCTTCCGCAGCCAAGCTTCCGGCGGGCATCGTCATCCAGGCGAGCAACGCAAGGATGAGAATCAAGCCGCCTCGACGATTCATAGAAATGGGTATCATGAGAGATGGTGGTTCGCCACGTCGTTGACCTAGTAGCCGACCGACACCGACAGGAAGACGCGATGGGAGACGTAGGAGGATGCCAGGATGAACTGCGAGCTGCGAGGATCCTCGAATTGGACTTGGTATCGGTCGAACGCATATCCGACGGCGCAGGAAAGCCATGGCTGCGGCCTGTATTGCAGCGCTAGGTCAAGCCCCAAGGACCAATCTGACCGGGAAAGATCCAGGGAGCCGGGCGGCTGCGACGAGACGTCCCATTGGTAGTCCCCAAAGCCCAGCCTTCCATTTCCAAACACAAACCAACGCCCCGCGATGCCGATGGCCTGAATTCCCTTGAGGCTGAGGGTGTCCCGGATCGTGATCTGGCCTTCCTGCCACGCGGCGAGGCTTGTCGATCGATCGTAGGCAATGGCCAACTGCGTCAGTGGGCTTAGCTGGTACTTCAATTCCAGGCCAAAGGCGGGGGTCGAGGCCCCGGAGGCCCCGCCGATGTCAAATTGGCGTGTCTCGTAGCCGACCCGGGCGGATCCGGATAGCTTTTGGGTGAACGAGCCTCGCAGGCCGACCAACCCGCCATAGAAGAGGGAGTCGGTCGACCGACGTGAATTAGAGTTAGCTGACGCTGCCGTGGACCCGCCCTTGCCGTCCAGCGTCAGGCGCAGCCGCGAGGTAATCTCGTAGGAAGCACCCAATTTCCCGCCGATGTCCTGTTGGTCGTTGAAGAAAAAGGAGTCGTAGTCCGTGCTGCGATAGCTGAGCGATGCATTAAGGTCAGACTTCGCAGTCCAATCGTAAACGCCGGTGATGGCTCCCCTGGCCTCCGTCGTGTGCAACAACTGGTTTCCAAGGTTCATGTTGCCGGTCTGCAAGGCCCTCGAGTCCGAGAAATGCCCGGTCCCCGTCACCTTCCACTTTGCCGCGGAATACCCCACCTTGGCGTCCACGGTGTCCGAGTTGGAATTGTACTCCGAACGTTCCCAAATCAGGGTCTCGCCGTGGCGGTATTCCAGCGAGGCATCCACGACCGCATTCTCATCCCACTTCAACTTGATCCCTGGGCTGACGGCCGTGATGCCGTCGGCGACCCGGAGCGCGCCCTGACGGCTAAAGAGGTTGTCCGTGTAGCTGGATTGCACCTGGGCGCTTGGAAGGATGACAACTTTGCCAAGGTGGTAACGGAGCCATGGCTCGAACGGATCTTGTGCCCGCATGATTAGGACGGAACACGTGGCGGATGCCGACAAGAGTCGGCCCACCTGTCCAATCAGCCTGCTTGGAATCCTCCGTTTCAATCTCACCGTCCTCTGCGTTGACATGGTTGCCACGTCGTTGTTCAAAAAGGTTGGGTGAAAGATTGCGCCACGAATCCCACCCCGCTGTTTTTCGCCCAATGGCGCTGTCCTTGTAAACCACGAACTTCCGGTTCGCGTGGCGCTTCCGGCGTTGCAGGGATGATGGCGGCCCCGGTGTCATCCGAGGACGGGACTTCAGGGCGAGGCGATCCGAGTCGAACCCAGGTTTCCTGCTGGGAGGTCGTTGGACCATCCCGGCGGCGAGGCCCCCGTGTGTAGGAAAGGCACCGTGGCGCGACTACTTCGCCCCAAAACGGCCCTCGCGTGTCTGCGCCAAAAGCCACTTCATGAACTCGGGGTCCTCGTAGGTGCGGGTCCATGAGTCGTGTCCCACGCCGGGATAAACGGTGAGCCGGGAAGCCTTGCTTCCGAGTCGTTGAAGGCTGGTCACCATGGATTGCGATTCCGACAAGGGGACGACGTTGTCGGCGGCGCCGTGGAAGGCCCACACCGGCATGGCCTTCAGTTCCTTGGCCCGATCGTCTGCCAGCAGGACGTCGATGGTGCGACCGCCGCCACAAATGGGTGCCAGGGCTGCGAAGCGCTCGGGGTTGCGCACGCCGAGGCTCCACGTGCCGTACCCGCCCATGCTGAGCCCGGTGAGGACGACCCGGTTGGTGTCGATGGCGTGGGTGGCGACGATGCGGTCCAGCAACCCGAGGAGCACGTCGTCGTCCCAGCGCCGGTTGGGCGGGCATTGGGGTGAAACGAGGACGAAGGGCAGGTCTTGGCCCTTGGCCGCGAGCTTGGGCGGGCCATGGAAGGCGACCTTGGACGGGTCGGTCCCGCGTTCGCCGGCTCCGTGCAGGAAGAGGACCAGGGGCCATTTCTTGCTGCCCGAGGCGTCATAACCCCTCGGGACGTACAGCAGGAACTGGTACGTGGCGGAGATCGTCTGGGTGAAGTCGAATTGCCCGACGACCTGCCGGGGTGCGTCGGCGGCGGCGACGGGCTTCATGAGGAGGATGGCCGCCGCGCAGGCGACCCATGCGTTCTTCATGGATGGGGTGATCTGGCGCGGCGGCATGGCGAGGCGGGCGAGGGATTCATTGGCCGCCGAGGTTGGCGGGGCCGTTGACCTGGGAGTTGACCCGGAGCCTCAGCCCGTTGAGGCGGATGAAGCCGGTGGCATCGTCCTGGTTGTAGGCCTTGGTCGGGTCGGCCTCCATGGTGGCGATGTGTGGGTTGTAGAGGCTGACGGGGCTCTTGCGTCCGGCGACCGAGATATTGCCCTTGTAGAGCTTCACGCGAACGGTGCCGGAGACGTTCTTCTGGCTTTCCTCGACCAACGCCTGCAACGCGAGGCGCTCTGGGGCGAACCAGAACCCGTAGTAAACGAGCTCGGCATAGCGGGGGATGAGCGAGTCGCGCAGGTGCATCACCTCGCGGTCCATGGTCAGCGACTCCACCTGGCGATGGGCGAATTGGAGGATCGCTCCGCCGGGGGTCTCGTACACGCCTCGGCTCTTCATGCCGACGAACCGGTTCTCGACCATGTCCACGCGACCGACGCCGTGCTTGCCGCCCACCTTGTTGAGGGCCTGCATGACGCCGAGGGGGTTGAGTTTCTTGCCGTTCACCGCCACGCAATCGCCACGCTCGAACTCCAGCGTCACGATCTCGGCCTTGTCGGGCGCGTCCTCGGGGAACAGGGACAACGTGGTGAAGTAGTCACGGTTCTTGGGTGCGCTGGCATCGAACCAAGGGTCCTCAAGGATGCCGGCCTCGTAGGAGATGTGCAGGAGGTTGCGGTCCATCGAGAAGGGCTTCTTGGCCGAGGCCTGCACGGGGATGCCCTTGTCCTCGCAGTAGGCGATCATCTCGGCGCGCCCCGGGAACTGGGACCGGAATCGCGCGTCGCGCCACGGCGCGATGATGTCGAGGGACGGGGCGAGCGCCGCCGTGGTGAGCTCGAAGCGAACCTGGTCGTTGCCCTTGCCGGTGGCGCCGTGGGCGATGGCGTCGGCCCCCTCCTTCTGGGCGATCTCGACCATGCGCTTGGCGATCAAGGGTCGCGCGATGGAGGTGCCGAGGAGGTATTGCCCCTCGTAGATGGCGCCGGCGCGGACCATGGGGAAGATGAAGTCCCGGGCAAACTCCTCCTGGAGGTCGTCGATGTAGATCTTCGAGGCCCCGGTGCGCGACGCCTTCTTGTCGAGCCCCTTGAGTTCCTCCGCCTGCCCGATGTTCGCGCAGAACGCGATCATCTCCGCGTTGTAGGTTTCCTTGATCCAGGAGAGCAGCACCGAGGTGTCGAGGCCGCCCGAGTAAGCCAGCACGATCTTCATGTTTGTACGTCGAAAAACTGCCGGCCCAGTCAACGCAACGACGTGGGCCCGGGCGAGGCATTTTTTGCCCGAACTGGAGCGGTCCCTGGGACGGGCGGCCCTTGTTCAACGCCCTTCCGGCGCGGCCGCGACCAGCGCCTCGAGCAGCCCGTCGATGTCATGGCGGCGGGCCTCGACGGTGGGCTTGATGCCGAGCAGGTGCAGGGCCTTGCTGGTCTCGGGCCCGATGCTGGCGATGCGCGTCCCGGGGTGGCGGGCGAGGAACGACGGGAGGTCCATCCGACGGTGGAAGTTGTCCACGGTGGAGCTGCTGGTGAATGTGAGCCAATCGGCCCCGGATTCCATCAAGGCGGCGGCGGCCGCCGTGCCGCCTTCCTCGGGAACCGTCCGGTAGCAGGCCACATCATCGACGATGCCACCCATCTCCTCGAGCAGGGCGGGGAGGTCTGGGTTGGCGGACTCTGCCCGGAGCAGGAGGTACCGCAGGTTCTCCACGGTTTCATGTTCCGCCAACGCCTTCGCCACCTCCTTGGCGACGTACCGTTCCGGCATCACATCGACGGCAAGCCCGCGTTCCTTCACCCGAGCGGCGGTGGCGGGACCCACGGCGGCGATCCGGACATTGCCCAGCGATCGCAGGTCATTGAACGCCTTCAGGAACACGTCCAGGAAGGCCGTCACGCCGTTCGCGCTGGTGAACACAAGCCAGTCGTACTCGCCAATGCCCAGCACGGCCTCCAGCAACGGGTCGATGGCCGACGGGCGCTCGATCCGGATCGTGGGCACCTCCAACACCTCCGCTCCGAGGTCGCCCAGCCGTTGCGCCAAGCCGCTGGCCTGTTCCCGCGTCCTCGTCACCGCCACCCGCTGGCCCGACAACGGCCGTCGCGACCACCAGTCCAGCTTCCCCCGCAATCGCACCACGTCGCCAATGACCGCCAACGCGGGGGCCGAAAGCCCCTGGCGCTTCACGTCCGCGCCCACCTTGCCCAGCGTGGAGACCAACACCTCCTGGCTTGCCGTCGTGCCCGAACGGATGACGGCCGCGGGCGTCGTGGGTGGCATGCCGCCCGCAACCAGTCCCTCGGCCACCGACGCGATGCGTTCCACGCACATCAAGACCACCTTGGTGCCGGGCGCGCGCGCCACGGCCCCCCAATCGATGCCATGCTGCGTGTCGTCCGCCGCGTGCCCCGTGATCACTTGGAAGGCCGACGCCATGTCCCGATGCGTCACCGGGATGCCCGCGTAGGCCGGGACGGCGACGGCGGACGTGACCCCGGGCACGACCTCGAACTCGATCCCTGCATCGGCCAGGGCCTCGGCCTCCTCGCCACCGCGTCCGAAGACAAACGGGTCGCCGCCCTTGAGCCTCACCACGGCCTTGCCCTCGCGGGCATGCCGGACGAGCCGCTCGTTGATCTCTCCTTGCGAAACCGCGTGATCCCCCGAGCGCTTGCCCACGTCCACGACCTCGGCGCCATCGGGAATCAAGGCCATGACCCCCGGCCCCACCAAGGCGTCGTGCAACACCACGTCCGCTCGCTGCAACACGGCCGCCGCCCGCAACGTCAACAGCCCCGGCTCACCGGGCCCCGCGCCCACCAAGTACACCTTCCCGCTCGTCTTCTTTGACACGCGCCGAGGGTATCGGACGGCCGCGACAAGCCCAGCGCGGATGCGGCGTCGGGTCCCCAGGGAAGGCTGCGCTCCCGGCGTTGAGCGGCCCGCCACGTTTCCGGGATCACCCACAACTTCGGGGTGCACCCCGAGTCCATCCTTTCTCCTCAAATGGCTTGTCGTGGTGCGCCGGGTTTTCCAGCCTCCGGCGGTCACCGGCAGGCAACGAGCGCGCTGGTGACGACATACGACAACACATGAACATGGCTTCCAAGCCCGCCTATCCGTGGCCGGGGATCATCCGGCGTTACGCCGACCTGCTGCCCGTGACGGCCGAGACGCCGGTGGTGACGTTGCTGGAGGGCAACACCCCCTTGATCCCCGCCCCCGCCTTGGTGGCAGCCATGGGCGGCAAGTTCGAGTTGTTCCTCAAGTACGAGGCCCTCAATCCCACCTGCTCCTTCAAGGACCGGGGCATGACGCTGGCCATCACGAAGGCCAAGGAACGCGGGGCCAAGGTCGTCGTGTGCGCCTCCACCGGGAACACGTCCGCGTCGGCCGCGGCCTACGCCGCGCGGGCGGGCATGAAGTGCGTGGTGTTGCTTCCCAAGGGCAAAATCGCCTTGGGCAAGCTCGCCCAAGCCCTGCTTTACGGGGCCACCACGGTCTCCATCGAGGGCAACTTTGACGACGCCCTTCGTGTCGTTCGGGAGCTCGGCGAGACGGGCTTGGTGGAGGTGGTCAACTCGATCAACCCCGTACGCATCGAGGGACAGAAGACCGCCGCATTTGAGATTTGCGACGTGCTCGGCGACGCACCCGACTTCCATTTCCTCCCCGTGGGCAACGCCGGGAACATCACGGCCTATTGGAAGGGCTTCCGCGAGTACGCCGAGGCGGGACGTTCGGACACGCTGCCCCGCATGATGGGCTGGCAGGCGGCCGGCGCGGCCCCGCTCGTCCTTGGCCATCCCGTCGAGAACCCCGAGACCGTGGCCACCGCCATTCGCATCGGGAACCCCGCCTCGTGGCAGGGGGCCGTGGACGCGGCGCGGGACTCCCAAGGCTCCATTCGCTCCGTCACCGACGACGAGATCCTCCACGCGTACAAGCTCCTTGCTCGAACCGAGGGCGTGATGGTGGAGCCCGCGTGCGCCGCGCCCATCGCGGGCCTGATCAAGGCGGTCGCGGCCGGGGAGATCCCGGAGGGCAGCCTTGTCACCGCCACGATGACCGGGCATGGACTCAAGGACCCGGACACCGCCATGAAGGTCGCCGGGTTCGAGCCCATCCCCTGCGCGGCCTCGCGCGAGGCGGTGATGGCCGCCATGGGGCTTTGAAGGGCGAGGCACCGTTTTTGGGGCGCGACACCCCGAGACCCGTGACCGCATCCTGCGGGGGTCATGATCGCCGATTCGTTTCGGGTGAGCCCGGTTCTTGCGCGTGCACCGTGGACATCGTTGCCCCTGCTCCTTGCTTTGCTGGGGGCCTCGCACGCATCCCTCGCGCAGGGCTCCAAGGCCGATTACGACCGCGCCCTGTCGCTGGCGCAGAGGACCGAGAACAAGGTCTTTCGTTCTCGCGTGCGTCCCGAGTGGTTCAACCCGTCGAACTTCTGGTATCGGGTCGAGGTGGGGCCGGGATCGGTGGAGTTCGTCCGGGTGAACGCCACCACCGGGGAGCGGGTGCCGTTGATCGACCTGGCGCGGGCGCGGGAGGCCGTGGGCAGGGCCTTGGGGGCAGCTTCACCCGAGGCCTCCGTCCTGCCGGAAAACGTGCAGGTGGAGGCGGACGGGACGCACGCGCGATTCCGCATGTCTGGCAAGCGCTTGCGTCTTCGGTTGGGCGATCATGCGGTCGTGGCGGACGATCGAGCGGAGGCACCGTTGCCGCCGGTGCAGGGTGGACGCGTCCCGCGAAGGTCGCGTCGGACGGGTGAGGAAACCTCCATCACGTTCGTCAACCAGACGCGTGACGACGCCGAGTTGTACTGGCTCGACACCGAGGGGCAACGACGTCCCTACGGTCGCCTTCGCCCCGGGCAGGAACGGACGCAGCACACCTTCGAGGGCCATGCCTGGCTGGTGGCGGACAAGCTCGGGAACCAGCTTGTCGTGTTCGAGGCCGACGCCACCGGGCGACGGGCCGTGATCGAGGAGGGCCGGGCCGTCATGCCACCCGCCGATGCCGCCAAGCCTGCGGCTCCCGTCCCTCGGGGCCAGTCGCCCGACGGCAAGTGGCTGGCGTTCGTCGAGGATCACAACCTTTGCTTGCGGCCGACGGCGGGGGGCGCGCGCGTCGTCCTCTCCCGGGATGGCCAAGCCACCAACGCCTACTCGCCCGACGTCACGTGGGCCCCCGATTCCTCCGCGGTCGTGGCGCGTCGCGTGCGCCAAGGGGGCGAGCGCATCGTCCACATGATTGAAGCGGCGCCCAAGGGCCAGCTTCAGCCGAAGCTCCATCAACAACGCTACCTCAAGCCCGGTGACGACCTGCCCAAGCCCGTGTTGCGGGTGTTCACCGTCGCGGACAAGCGCCAGTGGGACGTCGCCGACTCGCTCTATCCCAATCCCTTCACCGAGTCGGGCGACATCGACATCCGGTGGTCGCCCGACGGGCGGGAGTTCTACTTCGACTACAACCAGCGTGGGCACCAAGCCTACCGCATCCTTGGCGTGAAGGTGCCGACGCCCGGCCCCATCGCGGACGTGGCGCCGGCCGAACCCCCCGGGGTGGTGGAGCCGCGAGCCGTCGTGGACGAGGCCTCGCGGACGTTCATCGACTGGACCAACAAGACGTGGAGGGAATGGCTGCCGCAGACGGGCGAGCTGCTCTGGATGTCCGAGCGCGATGGGTGGTGCCACCTGTGGCTGTATGACGTGGCCACCGGACGTCCCAAGGGCCAGGTGACCCGCGGCGACTGGTTGGTCCGCCGCGTCGAGCACGTCGATGCCGTCGCCCGGCAGGTGTGGTTCCTCGCGGGCGGCATCCGGCCGGGTCAGGACCCTTATTTCCTGCACCTTTGCCGCGTGAACTTCGACGGCTCCGGCCTGGCGATCCTGACGGAGGGCGATGGCAGCCACGCGATCCAGTTCTCGCCGGGGCGTGAATGGTTCCTCGACACCTGGTCGCGCGTGGACCTGCCGCCGGTGACGGAGCTTCGACGATCCTCGGACGGCGGCCTCGTCGGCGTGCTCGAACGCGGCGACGCGTCGGCGTTGCTGGCGTCGGGTTGGACGATGCCCGAGCCCTTCGTCGCGCCCGGGCGCGACGGGACGACGCCCATTCACGGCATCCTCATCAAGCCGTCCAACTTCGATCCCGCCCGTCGCTACCCTGTGGTGGAGGAAATCTACGCGGGCCCGCAGGGTGCCTTTGTCCCCAAGGAATTCGGGCGACTCGTTCGACAACACGCCATCGCCGAGCTGGGCTTCGTCGTGGTCCAGATCGACGGCATGGGGACGAACCACCGGTCCAAGGCCTATCACGACGTCTGCTGGAGGAACCTGGGCGACTCGGGGTTCCCGGACCGCATCGCGTGGATGAAGGCGGCGGCGCGGGCGCGTCCATGGATGGACCTGGGCCGGGTGGGCATCTACGGCGGTTCCGCCGGGGGCCAAAGCGCGGCGCGGGCCTTGATCGCGCACGGCGACTTCTATCGCGTGGCGGTGAGCGATTGCGGCTGCCATGACAACCGGATCGACAAGATCTGGTGGAACGAGCAGTGGATGGGATGGCCGGTGGGGCCGCATTACGCCGAGTCCTCGAATGCCGAGCAGGCGCACCGGCTGCAAGGACGGCTCCTGCTCATCGTGGGCGAGGTCGATACCAACGTGGACCCGGCCAGCACCCATCAGGTGGCGGCGGCCTTGGTCCGGGCGGACAAGGACTTCGACCTGCTGGTGATGCCGGGCACCGGGCATGGCGCGGCGGAAACGCCGTATGGCTCGCGTCGGCGCATGGACCACTTGGTGCGGCACTTGCACGGGCGCGATCCGAGGTGGGAGTAGCAGGGCCAATTTTCATAGCGACGTCGTGGCCGGCGGTTTTCCGGGCCGCAAGGCTCCTGCTACGGTGGCCGGCCCAGATGCAACGACCCTTGGTAGGCGTGGTGCTCGCCCTGGTGGGCGGCATGGCGGCGGCGCACGTCGCGGGGTTGCCCGCGTGGATGCATGGCGTGCTGGCGGCCGTGGGGCTGGCGTCGGTGCCCATCCCGGGCGGGTCGCGCGTGGACCGGCTCTTCATGGCATCGGCCCTCGTCGGCGCATGGATGCTGGCGTCGTCGATGGATCGGACCGGGCCGTTGGACGCGGCGACGGTGATTCCGGCGGTGCCTCACCTTGGGAGCTTTCGCGGGACGGTCCTTGATCCGGGCGAGCCGCGAGCCTGGACGAATGCGGCGGGGACGGGTTGGTCCCGATCCATGGAGGTTGAGTTGGAAGCATGGGCGACCCGGGGCGGTGCATGGCGACCGGTGCGTGGGCTGGCCCGGGTTCGGATCCGGGACGCGAACGGGGTTGTCCCCATGGCGGGCCAGCGGTTCGAGGCATCCGGGGTGGTGCGGGAGCCGCCCGGCCCGTTGCTGCCGGGCGGATTCGACCTGCGGCAACAGCTTCGCGCGCGAGGCATCGACCGGTCCTGCGACGGCGACGATGCGTCGGATTGGTTGGCGTTGGATGCCCCTGCCCGGGCTTGGGGGCCCCGGTTCCAGGCATGGGCCCATGGGGCGTTGTCGCGGGGGGTGCCGGACGACGAGGCGACGCGATTGATCCGGGCCATGGTCCTGGGATGGCGCGGCGGCTTGGACGAGTCGTGGCGTGAGGCCTTCCTGCGGTCCGGGACGCTGCATGTTTTTGCGATCAGCGGGCTGCACATCGCTTTGGTGGCGGGCTTGGTGGGGACGCTGATGCGCCTGGCCAGGGTGGGGAGGGGTTGGTGTGCGGCGGGCATCCTGCCGGTGACCTGGGCGTATGTGGGCGCGACGGGTTGGCAGGCGTCGGCGATACGCTCGGCGGCGATGGCGAGCGTGGTGGCGCTGGGGTGGTCGTTGCGCCGTCCCTCGGACATCGTGAACTCGCTGGCGGCCGCCGCGTTGCTGGTGTTGGCCTGGGATCCGAGGCAGGTGTTGCAGCCGGGGTTTCAGCTCTCCTTTGGCGTGGTGGCGGGCATGGCGTTGTGGGCGGGGCCCTTGGAGCGCGTGCTACGGCTGGAGTGGACGGGGCCCGTCCTAGTGCCTGGGGAGGCCCGGCCCGCATGGCGGCGTTGGCTGCGGACGCCGTTGCATGGGCTCCGGGTGAACCTGGCGACGTCGGCGTCGGCATGGATGACGTCGATGCCGTTCACGGTTCAGTGGTTCGGGTTGGTGAGCTTCGCGGCGTTGGGCGCGAACCTGGTGGTGGTGCCGCTGAGTGGCCTCTGCCTGGTGGCGGGCCTTGGATCGCTCGTCGCGGCCCCGGCGTGGCCGGGGTTGTCAGAATGGCTGAACCAATCCGCGTGGCTGTGGATGAAGCTGATGATGGGGGCGAGCGCGTGGGCGTCGTCGTGCCCGGGCGCCTTTGAATGGGTGGAGGCGCCGCATTGGGCATGGTGGTTGGGGCCGGGTTGGCTGTTGTTCGTGGCGGGGCCGCGATGGGCGGAGGCGGGGAGGTTGGACTGGAGGCTCGGTTGGCCGGTGGCGGGATGGGTCGTGGCGGCGGGCATCGCGTTGGTGCTGGAGGCGCGCACGGCTCGGATGGTGTGCTTTCCGTGGGGTGCCGGCGCGTTGGTGGAGGCGGGTTGGGGACGGCGCGTCCTGATGGACGTGGGCCCGGCGGGGGCGACGCGGCGTGTGCTGGTGGATTGGTTGCACGCGCGTGGCGTGGATCGATTGGACGCCGGGGTGGCGGGGTCGGGCGAGGCGCGGTTCGCTGGCGGATGGCCGGAGGTCTTGGCCGAAGTGGGATCGCGGGACTGGTGGATGGGGCCGGGAACGACGCCGTCCATGGAGCGGGCGAGGCAGGCGGCGCTGGATGAGCGGATCCCGGTCCACCGGTTGAAGGCCGGACGCGAGGCCGAGGGTTGGCGCGTCACGTGGCCCCCGGAGGATGGGGGGCGTGAACGCTCGGATGCCAAGTCCCTCGTGATGGACCGGATGTTGGGCGGCGTCGGATGCCTTTGGATGCCGTCGTTGAACCCCGAGGCGCAACGCCGGTGGATGGCGATGCGGCCGACGAACCTTTCGGCCCGGGTGTGCCTTGCGGGGCTTCCGAGCCAAGGGGAGCCCTTGGTGGACGACCTGCTGGATGCACTGAAGCCGGAATTGGTGGTGTTGATGGCCGGGGAACGCCCGGCGACGCATCGGTTGGGCGCGGGCACGCGGCTGCGGTTGCGACGGTGGGCGTTGCGGAACCATGCGAGGTTGTGGATCACGGACGAGCAGGGGGCGGTGGAATTGCGATGCCGGGACGGGCGCTGGTGGGTGGCGACGCGGGATGCCGACGAGGCGCGTTGATGGGAAATCCGGGCTTGAAGCGTGCGAGGGGTCGGCGTTGGCTTGGCGTGCGGTGGTTGAAGGATCCTTCCCCTTGAATGGCATGAAGACATGGCTTCCCGGAACGCGCGCGCAGGGTCGCGGCGGCTTCACATTGATTGAGTTGCTGGTGGTCATTGCGATCATCGCCATCCTCGCGGGCATGCTGCTGCCGGCGTTGGGCAAGGCGAAGACCAAGGCCCAGGGCATCATGTGCATGAACAACCATCGCCAGCTCATGCTGGGGTGGAACATGTACGCCGGGGACAATGGCGATAACCTCCCCTTCGCCTACTCCAACGACGACAACCCCAATACCTCCGACGGCGCGTGGGTGCAGGGCATCCTCGACATCGGCAACCCCGCCAATCCGGACAACTGGGACCCCAAGCACCTGCGCCAAAGCCCGCTCGCGAAGTACACCGGCGGCTCCCTGGGCATCTGGAAGTGCCCGGCCGACCGATCCCTCGGCGTCAACGCGGCCAAGGCCAAGGTCCCGCGCGTCCGGAGCATGTCGATGAGCATCTGGACGGGCGGCAACCGCGGCACCGACGGCGGCTGGGGATCCCGTTGGCGCGTGTTCAACAAGATGGGCGACGTCAACAACCCGGGTCCCGCCAACACCTATGTCCTCCTGGACGAACGCGAGGACAGCATCAACGACGGCTTCTTCGTGGTGTGGATGGACGGTTACCCGACCCCCTCGACCACCAAGATGGTGGATTTCCCGGCCAGCTATCACAACCGGGCGGGCGGCTTCTCCTTCGTGGATGGCCACGCCGAGGTGCGCAAGTGGGTCGATGCGCGCACGACGCCCCCGATCAACAAGTCCCTTCAGCTCAACGTCCCGCAGCCCAACAACCAGGACATCGTCTGGATGCAGGATCGCGCCACGCGCCTGAAGTAGATGGGCGACTGTCGCCCGGTTCCTGCGGCGCGTGGCAGGCCTGCGCCTCGGTGGCACAGCAGCCGGGACGATTCAGTTGGGAGGGGAGTGATTGCGCAAGCAGATCGAGCAAGCACGACCGACCCAACGCAATCGCTCCCGCCGAGGCCAACGGTTGCATGCGGGCCCGTTTGATAGTTACCTAGCCAGCCGAAGGTTGGGGACCGGTCCATGCATGCCCGCCTTCGTTTTGCCATGGCCGTTTACACTTCAGCAAATCGTCATCGACGGGCCCGCGTGAGCGCGGGCCTGCTGATGTACCGCGTGCTGCGAGGCCAGGTCGAGGTGTTCATCGCCCACCCGGGCGGCCCATGGTTCCCCAATCGCGAACTCGACGTCTGGACCATCCCCAAGGGTGAGCTTGAGGAGGGCGAGGACTTGCAGACGGCCGCCATCCGTGAGTTCCAGGAGGAGGTGGGCATCCTGCCCAGCGGCCCCTACATCGAGCTGGGCTCCATCAAGCAGAAGGGTGGGAAGACCGTGCACGCGTGGGCCTTCCAAGGGGACTGGGATGAATCGCAGCCCATTCGCAGCAACCGGATCCAGGTTGAATGGCCGCCCGGGTCGGGACGTTGGGGCGAGTGGCCCGAGGTGGATCGCGCGGGTTTCTTCCCGCTTCCCGAGGCCAGGGCGCGATTGAAGTCCACCCAGCACCCGCTGCTCGACCGCCTCGTCACGGCCCTGGGGTTTGCCGACATCCCATCGGGGGACTCGGCCTAGGCCACGACGCGGTGGTCAATCGCGGGTCCAGAAGTCGATCACGAACACGTCCGCGACCAACGGCTTCACCAGCTTCCCAAACTCCTGGTGGTCCGGATGCACGAGGTAGGCGTCGCGGTCCTTCTCCGAGCCAAACGTCAGGATCCACCCATGGGTGCAGCCCTTGTTGAGGCCCTCGGGGCTGTTGTTGGTGCCCCATTCGAGCCCCTGGATCTGGGGAATCTTGCCCTTCAATCCAGAGAACGCGTCCTCGACCCTCTTGATGTCGGCCGGCGTGGCCGAGTCCTTGAACTTGAACGAGACGACATGGCGCAGGCGTGACTTGCCCTTCTTGGGCGCTTGCGCGACGACGGCCATGCACAACGAGAGGGCGATCACGCCCATGATCCCAGCGACGAGGTTTTTCACGGACGCGACGTTGCCGCAAACCGGGCCGGCCGGGCCAGCATTGTTCCGCGCGCGACCCGGCGCGGAAGACGGGTTGGCCGCCGTTGGCGTCTCGCCGCTGGATCGCGTTTCCCCCAAGCTCGCCGCATGACCTCCCCTTGGATGGGTACCTGCCTGGCGATGGCGTGCGCGGCCGCCTCCATGACGTGCGCCGCCGCGCCCACGCCTCGCAACACCATGCCCGAGCCGCGCCTGTTGCCGGGCTCCACGAACTTCCACTTCTCCCTGTACGCGAGCCCTTCCGATCCCGCGGAGTTGGCGTCGTTGCTGCGCGCGTTGGAGGCCAAGGGTTTGGCCAACGCACTCGACCCCGGACCGTCGGCGGTGGCGGGGTCGCGCGCGGCGTTCGAGGTGCTGGCGCGACGGGGATGGCCGGTGATCCTGTACCCGCCCGACGGCGGGCGGATGCAACTCGAGGGCGGCACGAGCGTGTTGAACGCCGAGGACGAGGCGGCGGTGCGGGTCCTGGACGGCGCGGGCGTGTTCAACGCCATCCAATTGGGCGAATGGGGCTATCATTACCACCGGCTTCGCACCGACGCCGGCTGGATGAAGGCGGTGCTGGGCGCGGACTTCGACGCGCGGAAGGACCGTTTTCTCAAGCCCGTGGCCGGGGCCGGATACGACCCGGCACCGGCCAATCGTCGCGAGGCCCACGACCAACTGCGCCAGTACTTCCTGTGGCATCGGCAGGCCAAGGGCGGGCGGGTCATCAGCGTGACCGGGCATTCGCATTACGAATGCTATGCGGCCGAGTGGGGGGCGACGGTCGTGGGGCTCGAAGTGGGCGAGAACATCATGTTCACCCAGTCGAAGTTCGCCTTCGCGCGGGGCGCCGCGCGGCAATGGAACCTGCCGTGGACGGTCCAGATGAGCCCGTGGTTCGGCAATGCCGTCACCAGCCGCGGCCCGTTGGACACGAGCGGCGCCACGGCCACCGGGCTGGAGGCCGGGCATTCGCTGAGCCTTTGCCTCCGAATGTGGCGGCATGCGTGGTTTGCCGGCGCGGCGATGGTCACGCCCGAGAACAGCTTCAACAGCTTCTTTGAGACGGGGAAGGAACCGTGGGAACTCACGTCGCATGGACGGGCGGCGACGGAGGCTTTTGCGTTCATGCGGGCGCACGACCGGGGCAATCCCCATACGCCCTTGCTGGTCGTCCTCGACCACCTCGCGGGGTACAACGGCTACACGGGCCTGGCTTGGGGCGTCTTCCCGCGGACCCCTGCGGACCAGGAAGCGGCCGACCTCCTGGAGGCCCAGTTGTTTGACGCACCCAAGCGGCTGCCAGTCCCGGGGAATCCCGCCAACCCAGAGGCCGCGTACCTGCGTCCGACGCCGCAGGGGGAGTTGTGCGACGTGGTGCTCTCGACGGCGACGGGGGCGTTCATGGGGCGGTATCCGGTGGTGTTGCTCGCGGGCGAGATCGACTTCCGCCCCGGGTTCGTGGACGAGCTGGAGACGGCGCTCGGCCACGGGAGCCGGTTGCTGCTGCACCCGAGGCACGTGAAGGCGATGCCCACCCTCGCGTGGGAGCGGCTTCGGAAGGCGGGCGCGATCGAGGTCATCGGCGAGTCCACGAACGCCGTCACCGGCCGGGCGTCCGCGATCCCAGTTGAGCGCCTGGCGCGCATCGCCGCGGAAACGCTCCCGGTGGGCGTCGAGGGCGATCCCATCCAGTACCAGGTCAATCGCAACCGCGCGGGTTGGGTTGTCGAACTGGTGAACAACGACGGCGTCGTGAAGACGGGCCGGACGCCGGCGCGGACCTATCCGGGCGTCGTGGCGAGGGTGAGGCTGAAGGCTCGCTGGGGTGTGGCGAGGGCCCGGGAGTGGATGTCGGGACGCACATGGGACGCGACGGACGTGGTGGACGTCGAGGTGCCGCCCGGGGAAAGCCGCTACGTGGAATGGGACGCCCGGTAGTGGCCCATGCCCCGGATGAGGCCAGAGGGTTGGCTTGCGAACGCCCGGCCTGGTCCCGGACGGGTTAGCCTAAAAACGGCAGTTGAAGGGGGCGTCAAGGCAAAGAGGCCCTTTGGGATCCATCCGAGGCCTCACCCGGCGGGTGAGGTTTGAAAGGGCCGGTCAGGGTTGTAGGCCGGGTGCCCTCACCCGGCGGAAATGTGGCAGGGCCGTCTCGGCTCTGGTTGGATCACGTCCAGCGGCAGGATGCCGCTGCCACTTTGCCCCAGAGATGCTTGGAGAGCGGCATCCTTGCCGCCGCGTGAGGGCACGCGGCCTACAGCATGGGCCAAGGCTTTGGCTCCAACTGAGGATCTCTCTGATCCCCACACCCACTGCCGTTTTTAGGGTTCGCCGTTGCCGAGCCGTTTGATTTGGTCGCGCAGGCGCGCGGCTTGCTCGTAGTCCTCGCGATGGATGGCGTCGGCCAGTTGATGGCCCAGTTGGTCGATCTCGGACACGGGGCGATGGGCCTCGGCTTGCGCGCGCCAGCCCTTGATGAAGAGCAATTCGGGGCTGACCTCGGCCCATTCGGGGCGCCCGATCCTTTGGAACATGCGGTCGAACAAGCCAACGGCCTCATCGAGGACCTGAAGCAGATCGGGGAGTTGGTCGGGCTGGAGGAGGGCGGCGCGGGACTTGGCGCGGAGGAGGATGTGTTGGGGCTCGAGCTGGAGGGACGGCCAGGCGACCTCGCGGGAGGGGGCGTGATCGTGGAGGAGGTCGCAGAGGGCGAGGTTGTGCGAGCAATCAGCGGCGGCGGGCGCCATGTCCTTGAGGTGGAAGAAGGCGATGGCGCGGTGGTGGTACTGGATGGCCTCCTGGTGGAGCTTCAGGCACTCGTCGTTCGTGAGGAGGGGGAATCCGTCGCGGACGGGCTGCATTCGGGTTTCGAGCCGGTCCTTGAGGGCGTCCACCCAAGTGGGATGGCCGAGGGGTTGCTTGCCGTCGGGACGGCCGACGGCGTTCATCTGGAGGACGCCGAGGTCCACGCGGAGCTGGAGCTTGGGTTGGCCATCGCGCCCCTTGAGCCTGCGGGCGTTCACGGATCCCGGGGTGAAGGGCCACGAGTCAAGCAGGCTGGAGAGGTCGCGTCGCATCGTGTTGCAGGGTGCGTGGGGACGGCGGGGAAGACGTCACAGGACCTGGCCTGGTCGTTGGCCGAGCACGAGCCGGCGATACGTGGCGAGGGCCAGGAGGGGCCATGCGTTCCGGTACATGTCGTACTTGAGGTAGAAGACGCGGGGGAAGCCGGTGCCGGTGATTTCCTCCTCGGTCCATGAACCGTCGGTGTTTTGGACGTCGATGAGGTGTTGGACGCCGCGCTTGAGGACGGGGTCGTTGGGGTCGCCCATGGCGCAGAGGCCCATGACGGCCCAGGCGGTCTGGGACGGCGTGCTGGGGCCGGTGCCCTTGTAGATGGGGTCGTCGTAGGTGTTGCAACGTTCCCCCCATCCGCCGTCGGGGAGCTGGACGGAACGGAGCCATTGCGCGCCGCGCTGGATCCACGGCTGGGTCATGTCGATGCGCATGGCGGCGAGGCCGCGGAGGACCTGCCAGGTGCCGTAGATGTAATTGACGCCCCAGCGGCCATACCATGACCCGTCCTTTTCCTGCTGGGCGCGCAGGTAGTCGAGGGCGCGCCGGACCTGGGGATGGGACGTGGGGTAGCCCTCGTAGCCGAGCAACTCGAGGATGCGCGCGGTGATGTCGGCGCACTCGGGGTCGAGCATGGCGTTGTGGTCGGCGAAGGGGACCTTCTCCAGGATGGAGTTGGTGCAGTCCTTGTCGAACGCCGCCCATCCGCCGTCCCGGCACTGGAAGGTCAGCATCCATTCCAACCCGCGGCGGAAGGCGTCGTTGCGGCGCTGGGGTTGGTCGGTGGGGACCTGCCGGAGGGCGAGGAGCACCATGGCGGTGTCATCGACGTCGGGGTTCCACTTGTTGTTGTACTCGAAGACCCATCCGGAGGGCTCGACGCGGGCGGGGTTCTTGTGGATCCAGTCGCCGGCGAAGCGGATCTCGCGATCCATGATCCAGTGCGCGGCCTTGATCATCCTGGGGTGATGGGCGGGCACGCCGGACTCGCG
>CAIRNV010000092.1 GCA_903880005.1 uncultured Verrucomicrobiota bacterium
ATCGAGGTGGGCGACATCTTCGCGATGGCGGGACGGAACGCCCTGCGCGGCGTCTTGATCCTGGGCATCCCCGGCGCAGGCAAGACCACGGCTGTCCGGCAGTTGTGCTCCTCCATCCTGAACGACCCCGACCCCACCGGCAGGCTGGCCTTGCCCATGGGCGTCGTGCCGGTGCTGCTTCGCCTTCGCGACATGGCGAGGGACCAGATCGATGCGCCATGGAAGTTCGTGGACGCCGCCTTGCGCCCACAGGTCGAAGACCCGGACGGGGACGTGGCCACGACCGGACGTGGGTCCGTGCCGGCGGGGGATGATCCGGGGCCGGATCTGCGGAAGCGCAAGGGGGTGCTTTGGATCTTCGACGGCCTCGACGAGGTGGTGGACGAGGCGACGCGCGTGCGTGCGGCAAAGTGGATTGCGAAGGTCCTGCAAGAGCGTCCCGAGGATCGATTCCTCGTCACGTGCCGGTACGCCGGGTATCAAGGGGACGTCAACCTCGGCCCGGATTTCGCCGTGTTCCATGTCCAGGCGCTCAAGCCTCCCCAGATCGAGGCCTTCGTCCGGCGTTGGCACGACGTCGTCATCCCCCGGCTGCACCCCGGGGCCGACATCAACCACGAGCAACTCGCCGCCAGCCAGTCCCAGTCCCTTCTCGCCATCCTCGCGGGGGAGCCGTACCGGGTCGGCCTGTTGCGGCAACTGCCGTCGAACCCCCTCCTGCTCACCATCCTGTGCCTCGTCCACAATGACGACGGCCACAAGCTGCCCGAGCGCCGAGATGCCCTGTACAAGAGTTGCGTGCGCGTGCTGGTCAACGAGTGGCGCCGGGAGCTGTTTGAAAGGCAGGGCATCACCCGGGAAGGGGCCGAGCGCGCCATCAAGGTCCTTGGCTCCGTCGCGTGGTGGCTCCACTCCACGGACCAGCGCACCTCCGAGACCATCGCCCGCCTTGGCGAGGCGGCCCTGCCCATGCTTGCCGGTCTCTCCGAAGCGTTCGGCCTCCCCCGCAACGGCGAGGACTTCATCCGCCAAATGCGCGACCTCAGCGGCATCCTCGCGCCGGATGGACCCGGTCGTTGCGGCTTCCTGCACCTCACCTTCCAGGAATACCTCGCCTCAACCCATGCGGCGGACGAAGGCAAGGCCGAGGACCTTGCCCATCAACTCGGCAGCCCATGGTGGCGCGAGGTCATCCTCCTCGCCCTCGCGGACAGCTCCATGGAGTTCGCCAATCGCTTCTTCACGGCCCTTGCCTCGCAACCCGCCGTCGTGATGGAGCACGAGGACTTCGTCCGCAAGGTCCTCGATGAAGCCGCCCACCCCATCGTGGAACCCCTCGTCCGGCTCCTCAAGGAGCCACGCAAGGACCGCAGGGAAACCTTGGCCCTGCTCCGAATCCTCCGCGGTCGCCCGTCCGCCGACCTCATGGAGGCGTGCCGTCGGTTGGCCACAGCCGACGACATCCCGGTCGCCCAGTTGGCCATGGAACTTCTCGCCCTCGGCGGGCAGTCCGTCCCGGCGACTCCATTGCAGGAGGGCGTCCACATGCCGGTCGGCGGCCTCCGCAGGCTGTGGAGTTGGCTCACGCATCCTCGTTCCAAGAACCAACCCTCGGCACCGATTGAGGTTCGGCGCGTTTCCACCGAGATCGAACCCATGACCGGCATGGCCTTCGTCGATGTCCCGGCTGGGGAGTTCCAGATGGGTTCGGATGCCGGAGAGTCCAACGAGCGTCCGGTGCACCCGGTGCGCGTGTCGGCCTTCCGCATGGGCCGTTACCCGGTGACGAACGCGGAGTACGCGAAGTTCCTTGCCGCCCATCCCGGTGCCCCGAAGCCACGCTATTGGGACGACAGCCAGTTCAATGATCCGAGGCAGCCCGTGGTGGGTATTGACTGGGATCAGGCGTCGGAGTTCTGCCGCTGGCTCGGGGGCCGGTTGCCCACGGAGGCGGAGTGGGAGTACGCATGCCGGGCGGGGACGACGACCGAGTACGCGTTCGGACCGGAGCTGAGCCATGAGCAGGCGAACTTCGGAATGAAGGTTGGCCGGACGACGCCAGTGGACCAGTACCCGGCGAATGCGTGGGGCTTGCACGACATGCACGGGAACGTGTGCGAGTGGTGCGCCGACTGGTACGGCAAGAAGTACTACGAATCGAGTCCGGCGCTGGACCCCCGAGGGCCCGCGCGAGGCGTGGGTCGCGTGTTGCGCGGCGGGAGCTGGAACATCCTGGCGGTGCACTGCCGGTCGGCTTGCCGGATCGGCAGGCGCCCGGGCGACAGGATCCCGTTCAGGGGCTTCCGGGTCGTGCTTGCTTCGAGGTCGGCAAGCTAGAAGCGAGCAAGGCGAGCGGAGCGAAGCACGGCAAGCGAGGCGGCCATGGGTCCAGAGGGGCGTGAAGCGGGACGGAGCGAGGGGAGGACGAGAATGAAGCGCGAGGGGCGGGTGATGGAGCGGGTGGCGTCATGGGACAACCTTGTTCGGGCGTACGCGCGTGCCTCGCGGGGGAAGCGGGATCGGCCGGAGGTGGAGGCGTTTGGGCGGAGGCTGGAGGATCGGCTGGGAGACATGGGGGAGGAGCTGCGGACGGGGCGGGTGACGTGGGAGGGGTATCGGCGGTTCCGGGTGTGGGACCCGAAGGAGCGCCAGATCTGCGCCCCGACGTTCCGGGACCGGGTGTTGCATCATGCGTTGATGGCGGTGTGCGGGCCGGTGCTGGACCGGGCGTTGATTCATCACACGTACGCATGCCGTGAGGGCAAGGGGGTGCACGCGGCGTTGCGTGCGGCGGAGGCGAACGCGCGTCGGCATGGTTGGCACG
>CAIRNV010000093.1 GCA_903880005.1 uncultured Verrucomicrobiota bacterium
CGGCGTGGGCGTCGCGCTCACGGGTTATCGCGGCATGGTGAACCCCATGGCGAACTCCGGCTCGACCGGCGGCGTCGGCACGTCGCCGGAAGATCCTTCCTCGGCGTTCCTGGATCCGTTGGCCTTGGCGGGCGCGCCCTACGTGTACTTGATCCCGGTGGGCGTGGACTCGATGCGCAGCCCGCCCCTGGGCGATGCCAGCAAGATCCGCAGCTGGTCGGTGGAGGACGTGGCGATCCCGATGCCGTTCAACATCGGCGGGTCCGACTTCTCCAGCCGGAACATCTGGCAGACCGGGGAGGCGCTCACGGAGCCCTTGTTCACGGTTCGCAAGCACCAGGCGTTCCGCCCGGTCTCCACGACGTCGGTGTTCAGCCCGAACCTCTACGGCGGCAGCGGCTCGTTGCTGCGCTCGCAGTTCACCAACAACCGGTTGGTGGGTCGCTCGGTCTGGAACAGCCAATGGAAGCTGGTGATCCCGGGCCGCACGCTCCTCAACAACCCCAACGAGGGCCTGGATCGCCTGATCCAAACCCTCACGGACGTGAAGCTCCACTTCGTGACCTACTCGTACTCGGGCAACTGAACGAACCCCTGACATTGGCATCATGCAAAACCTCTCAAATCGAGTTCGCCGGAACGGTTGGAACGCGGCCTTGGGCCTCGTTGGCATGCTGGGGATCGCCGGGGCGGCGCTTTGGGCCTTTCCCCCCGCGCCGTTTCATCGCGTGTCGGGCATGGTCCGCAACGAGATGGGCGACCCCCTCAACATGACCAATGCCGTCGTCCTAATGGAGACGCAGACGGGGGCGCAGATTAAGGCGTCCGTGATCCCCAACCTGGGGCCGGGCAGGAACTACTTCCTGAACGTGCCCATGGACGCGGGGGTGACGGCGGACAACTACAAGGTGGGCGCCGTTCGTGCGTCCGCCTCGTATCGGATGAAGGTCCGCATCGGCGGCGTGACTTACCTCCCCTTGGAGACGGCGGTGCGCGCGGCCGCCGTGGGAGCCCCGGCGACAACGACCACGTTGGACCTCACCCTGGGCGAGGACAGCGACGGGGATGGCTTGCCGGACGCATGGGAGCGGGCGCTGCTGGCGATGCTGGGAAACGGCAAGACCTTGGCGGACATCCGCCCGGGCGACGACTCGGATGGCGACGGGATTCCCAACGTCTCCGAGTACCGGGCGGGCACCTATGCGTTCGACGCCGAGGACGGCTTCAAGCTCGACGTCGTGGGGCGGGTGGGCGAGCGCATGGTCATGGAATTCCTCGCCATCCCCGGCAGGCGCTATGCGGTCCAAGGCTCCACGGACCTTCGAGGCTGGAAGCCCGTGGGGTTCAAGTTGGCCACCGACGCCGCCACGGCCGGACTGCGGAGCGACTTCGTCGCGACCCGAACCCAAATCGTCCGGGTTGAGGTGGCCGCCGATGCGGAAGCACCCGCCACCGTGTACAAGGCCGTCGTGCGATAACGCAGGCTGCTTCCAGCCTGGAAGCGCCGCTTGAAGGAGGGTCCAACCGGCGATGGTCCCGTCGTCAAGGGCGCTGGGCGGTACGAATGCGGGCGACGTCGATGAGGTTGGTGTTGGCGACGCCCAGCTCCTGGAGCGCCGCGTTGAAGTACAGGTCCATCTTGATGGGCTTTTCGCCGTCGATGGGATGGGTGGCGCGGGAGCGCTCGATGTCGCGGATGCCGAGGACGTCGAGCGCGACGGGATCGGTGCTGAAGCGCAGCTCGTTGAGGGCCACGGCGTAGTGGAGGAGGGTGCGGTCCTCGCCGCGGTACTGGCAAAGCAGGGCGTCGGAGACGCCGAAGGCCAGCTTGCCGAAGAGGTCGTCGAGCGCGCAGATCTCGGGGATGGCCTCGGCGAGGCGCCAGGACTCCTGCTCGAAGCGCAGGGTGTTGTCCACGGCGCCCAGGGAAAGGTTCGCGAGCTGGCCGTTGAGCCCGAGGTGATTGTGGTTCAGCAACGGCGTGACGAGGACGATCTTCGTGACGTCACGGGTCAGGAGCTTGGAGACATGCGAGCGCTTGCCGGATTCGGCGCGGTCCCGGCGCGAATACTCCAGGTCGCCAATGAGAAGGCGTCCCACCGTCGCGTTCTCGTACGAGCGATCCGGGTCCCAGCCGACCTCCTCGGTGGCGGCCCAACGGATGCCGAGTTCGTCGGCCAGCTTGGGATAGCCAGCCAGGATCATGTCGCTCGCACGCTTGTCCCACAGGACGATCTGGCGTGGGGGATGACCGGCTGAAATCAGGGATTGCACGAGCGCGCGCACGACGATGGGGCGCGAGCCGGTGACGGGCCCCGGTGCCGAGCAGATGCGGAATCCCACGACGTCCTTGGGCGAGGCGAAGCGCCGCCAGGCGGCCCGGGTGTCGTTGGTGCGAGCGAGGGCTTGGATCCCGCGCTGGACCATGTCGCGGACCACCGGCTCGACGGGCTCGAAGGAACGGGTGGCGTCGAGATCCTCCACGACATGGACGGTGGCACGGCGGTCGTCGCCGGCCCCGAGGAGGCCCAGCGGTACCAGCAGCAACAGCGCGCAAGCGAGGGATCGGATCGCCATCGGCTTCGAGGATACCCTTGGGTTGGGCACGGCGGCTAGCGCGGGAGTGCGCGCCTTTCGACGGACAGGACTTCGCCGGGACGATTCAGTGGGATCGGTCGTGCTTGCCGGATCTTCCCCCGCAAGGGTTTCGTCGTTTGCTCGTCACGGGCCGGTACGAGGCCCGTAACGAGCGAAGGACGAAGCTCTTGCGAAAGGAGATCAAGCAAGCACGACCGATCCAACTGAATCGTCCCGGCTAAGCCGGGACGATTCAGTTGGGAGGGAAGTGGTTGCGAAGCAGATGCTTGCGCAAGCCGAGGAGTGAGCGAGGCGCGGGCCGGTACGAGGCCCGTAACGAGCGAACGACGAAGGATTTGCGCAAGCAGATCGAGCAAGCACGACCGATCCAACTGCATCGTTCCGGATAAGACCCCGTTGCCCCGGGCCGTCCGTCAAGGTTGGACTAATACCGATCGATAGAGCCGGCCGTGGTCGTTGAGGGAATCGGGATCGATCCAGAGGGTGGGACTGGCGGCGAGGGTGACCGTGACCAGGGGTGTCCAGAGCATCGGCGCGCCCTGCGGCGCCCGGTAGGCATACTCGATCCGATAGACACTCCCCACGTTGCCACGGAGCGTCAGCCCAAAGAGCAGTCCCGCCTGGAGGTTCGATGTAATGTCCACATTCACCTTCACCGGGTCGCTGGTCGTGGTGCCGTCGTTGTTGTGGATGATGACCCGGTAATCGCCGGCCTGGGCCGATTGGATATTGGTGATGGCGAGCGCCGCGGAGGTGGCTCCCGGGATGTCGATCCCTTCCCGCTGCCAACGAAAGGTCATGGGGAACGAGCCCTCGACGCCGACGTCGAGGGAGAAGTTGCTCCCGCTGGTGGCCGTTCCCCCGATGGGTTTCCGGGTGATGCGCGGCGGACCCGTCACCACCGGCGTCAGCAGGAACGCGTGGGTCGCCGGTCCGGCACCCGTGGACACCTGGCCCACGATTTGGCCGAGGTCATTGATGGCCGTGGCCTCCGTCAGGACCCAGCCAGCCGGAAGCTGCGTGTGCGCGTTCAAATCGATGAGTTGCCCGGCCTGGTACAGCGTCGCGTGATTGCCGCTGCCGGGACTGAACCATCTCCCCACCACGTCACCCAAAGCATTCACGTCCTTGGCCATGTCATAGGGTCCGCCGAACGTCGGCAGGATCGTCACCTGGCCATGGGCGATCAGGAACGCGCGGGATTGGTCGGGCTGCCTCTCGAAGCTCACCCAACCCACGATCGCCCCCTTGGAATTGATCCCAAACGCGGTTCCCCGGAACACCTGCCCGCGCTCGGGAGTCGCGGCCGAGCTGAAATCCAGCGCCTTGACCGTGCCGTTGCTCCACTGGATGGGCATGCCGTTCCCGCCGACGGCGACCCCGGCGTCGTTCACCGACCGCAAGGGTTGGCTTGGATCCAGCCCGAGCGTGGTGCCGGTGACGCCGTTGGCCACGAACCCCGTTCCCGGCGTGCCACCCACGACCCACCCGATGCCGCTCAAACCGATCCCGTCCATCCCGGCAAGATCCCCGAGGAGCCGGCTGCCCGCGGGATTGAACAAATACGGAATCCTTGCCCCCCCCACGTAGGCACCCCCGGTGATCCAGCCTCGGTCGTTGATCCCGTTCGCCGTGAAGGCGGCCACCGTTTTGAGCGGGCCGCCGGGTGACCATTCAACGTCGAACGAAAGGGCGTGGGCGTTCGTGCCGTCGTGGACGAACGCACTGCTCGATCCGAACGGATTGCCGTCCGACACGTTGCCCACCACCCAGCCCAGATTGTTGATGTCGGTCGCCGATCCCGCGCCAAGGTCCGTAAATTTGTAATCCACTGCCAACGCCGCGCTGCCGAAATGGACCAAGGCAACGAGCGTCACCCCGGAAAAGACGTTGGAAAAATTCATAAGGATGGAACGCATGGTGACGGACCTGAAGAACGGCGCCTTGGCTCGGGAGAGCTTGATAAAACCATGGGCTATTCCATCCGAAACACATTGTCAAAACGATACTTTCGCGCCTTTGCCGGAAGTCCATGCAAGGGGAAGGCAACGGCGTCACATCCGAAGCTTTGACATTCAATTCCGAAGTCGGCGGATGCGCGTCCTCGTATGCCGAAGCCCATGGTTGCCAAGGGGCTCTCGCACTCGGGAACCCTGGGGTTTGGCGCACACTTACGGCCTCCCTCCGCAATCGGGGATGCTGCCGCCTCCGGCAGCTTGCCCTCGGAGAGGATGACCTTCAGGTCCAGCGCCACCTCATCGCACCCGCAAGCCATGAGGCTCGGCGGACACGCATGGATCATTCCATGATTCCTGAACCAAATGTCAAAACTTTGGATGTGACCCCATTGCCCCGGGAGGGACGCCCTATTCGGACGTTTCGCTCATGCGACCTCCTTAACCCCGAATGGCAATCCCTTAAGGTTGAGCGTTTACAGGCTGAGATGTTTTGATGCCTGGTCAATGTCGAGGCCTACTGCCCGACCTTGCCCGTCAAGATCCAGGATGATCCCAGGCTCAATCTCTCTGGCGTCCGCGCCAGGTCGGTCTGCCAAGTCAATGTAGAGGCTGTCCGTCTCCGGAAAGTATTCAATTCTCATGGCTTCTATCACCTGTCTGGAAAGGCGTCGTGTATCGTGGTTTCGTCGGAGAGGGTCACCACACGGAGATAGCGGCCCCCAAGCTCTTCAACCCGTCCCTAGAAACTCACCCGCTCTCCGTCGGCTTGCACCTCCTTTTTCTCGGCGTGTTGAACAATGCGGATGCACATCTCCTTGGTCAGGTAGGTTCGCCTCGCAAAAACCTTGGTCTCGAAATATTTTGTGAAGGCGTAGCTCACGAAACCTAAGCGTCTTCCGAACAAAAATCCCAAGCGATGCCGGCGACCCTGCGCACCCACATCATCCTGAAAGATGGCAACATCACATCGACGTGGTGTCAAGACGGTCTCAGCAGGCATCTCCTTCCTGCCGTTTCACGCAAGGGGGCGATGCCATGAGACCTTATCGAGGAGGCCTCTTCAGTTCATGACGCAGAACCGCCCGCAGAGGCGCGGAGACGCAGAGCCTTTTGTTCATGCCTCAGCGGATCGGCTGGAGCTCATGCCTATAAACCCTGAGCAGATGGATGTTGTGAGGCACCCGCTTGCGCCACCCAGGACCCCAAATGGGGCCGGCCTATCTGCCCCAACCAAACCTAGTTGTTGAATGCTTGGAGGTGAGTCAGTTGCACCAACGTGGAGGGCTAACCAGAATGCTTACCACGCGCTCAAAGCTTCGAAATAATCCATTTTAATGCAAAACCGGCCATAAAGGCTGTCGTTATGTATTTAAACAACTGTCCTCTGGATCTTACTAGATTGCTCGTCGCGTTCGCCTGAGTGGACTGCAATAAAGCCCCTGCCTGAGCGGCAGACTGCTCTTGGAGCAAGTCCAGCTTCTGCGATGTGTCGTGAGCAAGCTTATCCATCGCATCGTGGATTGACTGAATTCTTTCTCCGATTGGCTTGCCTCCAACTATCGCACCTAAGGAGTGTAATTCAGTTGCTAGCGTGTCTTGCATTTCCCGAATGTCCTCCACTCGTTCCTCGATTGAATTGCTACTGACCAGAAGAGTTTCCTCCTCAATTTTGAACTCTTCCAACTGTTGGTACAATTTGCCCTGATCACTCTTGCTCGCTCCCCGGCTCCAAAAGATTCTCTCCCACATTTCTCTCAAGAGAACGTAAGCATTCCACGTTGGAAGCTTTGAAAGCTTGTCAACGTCGAATTCTGGGATGAAACCAAATCTATCGTTCAAGCCTTTGCCCTTGCTCTCGGCTCGCTTTCCTCCCCATGGAGAACACCAGACGGCAATATTGTAAAGGCGAATCTTGCTAAGCTGCCACCGCCTCTCGCGGGCATCCATTTTAGACAATTGCCTGATAATTGATTTCTTTGCATCAAGGACTTCAAAGCCATCGCCATGCGGCTCCAAAGCCAAGTCAATCAAGGCCTTTTTTATGCATACGTCGGTATGTTTGCTGAACACAATCGCATTAACTAAATCCTGGCTTCGGATCTTGTCGGAACTCATGAATTCAAGAAACTCGGAGTCAGACAAAGACAAATTACAGGCGGCGGCGGCTGCCTTTAATCGATCAGAGAATGCCGGAGATTGAAATACTGTCCTACGCACGGTTTCCAGCACCAACCTCTCATTACTTAATATCCAATCCGCGTAATCCTCGGGAATCCGGCCGAGCAATTCAGCTTCGAAATTGCTCAGGCCGCTCCGCTCCGGAAGCTTGTCAATCAGGAGTAGCGCTATCGACTTGTTCACGATGGTCAACAAGTTCCACATGGCATTAATCTCGGAGCCTTTGGAAGCCTCGATTCCGCCATCACGGGATTCCCGTAAGTAGTAGCTTCGGAATGTGGGAGCAGAAAGGTATTCGCACAGGATATCAAAGACATGGTCCTCAGAAATGTTCTCCGTCCATTCGCTGTTTGAGTACCAATGCCTAACAAGTCCTGCGATCTGGTCGGCTCCGCCAGCCATCCGAGATACGTTTACTAATCTTTCACAGTCGGTCAGGTTGAAGAACACCTCATAAGTACAATTCAAGCGTCCAAGTGAGACGACATTCGCGCCAGAAATGTATTTGCTGGCGTCCATCTTAGCGCATTCTTGAATCTTGGGGACGTTCCAGCCAATGTCCACAGCTACATAGCGCACATGAAAGTTGGGACTCTTGAGAGCCTCCAAGCATATCGATAGCTTGTATCTCGATGGATATGCAGAGACATGCTTGGTCAAGATATCCAACTGGCTCTCAACCGAGAGGTCGCCCCAACACGCAGTTAATCTTGCAACGCTGAGCGGCGTCGGATTGGTTATTGCTTCCAAATACGTTGGACTGGTCGATGTCTGTTGCATGGAAGAATGGAATTTAGTTGCTTGAGAACCTTCAAGCACGAATCAGTAGCATCCCACAGGAATCAGCCCGCCGGGCGTTATTGGAAAACTTGGTTGAGTCAATGAGCCCCATGTCACAAGACATGGGCAAACGCAAAACATCAACTCAATCCCGTCGAAGCTCTCCGTCCTCAAGCAACATTGCAATCTCATTCCCGGCCATGCGCTCTCAAAGCTGGTTCGGGAGAGCGACTCGCAGAACGACGCACCCTCTTTCTCCCTCTGGAGCCATGTCGGCACCCTCATCGCCCTTAAGAGGTAGGCAATCGGGCCAACCCTCGACACTCTAGGTTCGTCCGGTCCCATCGGTTCAGCCTCCGCCGGTCCTCGTCACGCCGTAGGAACGTTTCAATGCCCGTTGCACGGCGCATAACACGGCAGCAGCCATCTCTGCAGAATTTCATGCCCATCAACGAGACGAGGATGGACGTTGGGAAGCACTCGTAGGTTCGCAGGTTGCGTCACCCAGGACCGAAAGCGTGGCCGTCTCACCTGCCCCGGCCAAACCCAAATATTGAATGTTTGGATGTGACCCCATTGTCTCTCTATGCCAAAAAGCGAGACTCAGATGGATGTTGGTTAGCACCCGCTTGCGCCACCCAGGACCCAAAATGGGGCCGGCTCATCTGCACCAACCAAACCTAATTGTTGAATGCTTGGAGGTGAGGTCGTTCCCTACCCAAAACAAATGTCAATAGTTTAGATGCGACCCCATTGAATTTGCCGTCAGCGGGATTTTCTCCACAGCCGGTTCACGCAAGGGGGCGATGCCATGAGACCTGATCGTGGAGGGCTCTTCAGTTCATGACGCAGAACCGCCCGCAGAGGCGCGGAGACGCAGAGCCATTTGGTCATGTCTCTGCGCCTCAGCGTTTCAGCGGGAGGTCATGCCTACAAACCCAGAGCAGATGGATGTTGTGAGGCGCCCGCTTGCGCCACC
>CAIRNV010000094.1 GCA_903880005.1 uncultured Verrucomicrobiota bacterium
AGCAACTGGAGCAGGCCGAGCATCGCGTGCACCGGCGTCCTGACCTCGTGGCTCATGTGGGCGAGGAAGTCGCCCCGCGCCCGGTTGGCCAACGCGAGGGCCTCGTTGGCCGCCGCAAGGTCCGCCGTGCGCAACCGCACGCCGCGCCGCAGCGCGAAGGCCCATCCCGTCGCCGAAAGCCCCATCGCGGCCACCACGCCGAGCCCCCATGACAAGGCCCGCGTCCTGTCCCTGGGCGGACGCCTCAGCAAGGCGACGTCGCCCAGCCCGGCCACGTACAGCCGGAAGGGCTGGAAGTCCGTGTCCGGCTGCTCCCGGCGATCAAGGCCGCCCTCGACGCGGACGACGCTTCCCGCCGCAGGCAGGGGGAGATGCGTCCGGGCATCCTTGCCGGTGACGTCCACGAGGTGGGGTCCGCACTGGATCGAGAGGCGGAAATGGGATGCGTCCGCGAGGCGGCTCGCGGAA
The DNA here is from genome assembly GCA_903880005.1 of uncultured Verrucomicrobiota bacterium. Taxonomy (GTDB): domain Bacteria; phylum Verrucomicrobiota; class Verrucomicrobiia; order Limisphaerales; family UBA9464; genus UBA6176. Next base: position 469 of record CAIRNV010000094.1, read on the forward strand.
AGCACGCTTCCCTCGATTGAAATGCGGCGGAACAAGAGCTGGGCCTTCTCGAGGTCGGCGTGGGTCACGATCTCCGCCGAAGGAAGCCCCTGCGGGCCCTGGCTTCGCACGTCGTGCGCCTCGAACACGATCGCGGAGGCCACGATGCCCCGGGCGTCGCTGCGCTTGATCTCGACCCGCGTCGTCCCGGCCATCTGCACCCGCTCCCCGGGCCGGCAACGGACCGGCGTGATCGTCCTGAAGAGGATGCCGCCGGTGTCGTCCTGCACGAGGCCCGACCTCTCCGACAACATCGCGGTCACCACCCCCTGGATCTGCACGGCGCCCTCCCCTGCGGCGTCGTTGGCTTCCCGCCGCAGGTCCGTGATGCGCCTCCATGGGATGGCTTCGGGCGCGGTGGCCTTCGTCGCCACCACCAGGTCCTCCGGCGTCACGAGGACGTCCGTGTCCACGATTTGGCCGCTTGGGTTCCTAACCGGCCGCGCAATCCCTTCCACCCGCACCCTCGTGCCTTGCATCCTCGGCAGGTCCAGGGCCGGGCGCCGACTCTGGATCACCACCGTCACCCATTCGCCCTCGCAATCGAGCACCATCATGCCCTCGGGCATGCCGTCCGCCAGCTCGCCGGCCACCGGAGTCGTGGCCGTCACCAAGCCCTCAATCGACAACCGCGCCCCATGATGGAGTCCGTCCTTGATCCCCTTCCCGGGGGTCCGCAGTGCCTCGGGGACGCCGGGCTCGCCAAGGGATTCGACGTGCGAGGGGACCAGCCGGAGGCCATGTCCATCCGCCGCCACGGCGCCATCGACGCGGACGCGCCGCCCGCGCCCCAGCCCGTTCACCATGGGATGCTCGGCCACCTCGATCCCGGCCGATCCCTGTTGCAGGAAGATCCCACCGCCCGGCACCCGCCCAGCGACGACGCCTTGGAGGGATGCGGCGGGACGCGCCTCGAGGGCCGGGCGACTCAGGCGTCGCAACGCATCGAGGTCCCGGATCGTCGATTCCTCGGCCGCGATGTGCGGCATCCAGAACCCCAGCAGCACCCAGCCTGCAAGCAACGGCCTCACGCGACGTCGCCCGCGCGGACATACCCCATCAGGCGCGCCCGCCGCAGGGCCTCGCCCCGGCCCGACGCGTGCAGCTTCGAGTACACGTTCTTGAGATGCGCGTTGACCGTGTGGACGCTGATGCACAGCGCCGTCGCGACTTCCTTGTACGACCTTCCAGCCGCCATGCAGCGGAGCACCTCGGCCTCGCGGGGCGACAGGTCGCGGGTGGGATCGTGCAGCGGCGCGCGATGGAAGGCCGCGATCAGGTGACGCCCGATCACCGGGCTGATCGGGCTTTGCCCGCGCGCAAGGTCATGGATGGCGCGCGTGATTTCCTCGGGCGTGACCTGCTTGAGAAGGTAGCCGGTCGCTCCCACCTCCAGCGCGGCGCGGACGATCGCCGTGTCCTCGTGGACCGTCAGCGGCATCGCCCGGAGGCCCGGGTCGGCCTCGCGGGCC
>CAIRNV010000095.1 GCA_903880005.1 uncultured Verrucomicrobiota bacterium
ACCCATCCGGTCCCTCGACGTTTTCTGTGGGTTCCGGGGAGAGGCTGGGCCGCAGGCGTTCAACCGTTGAACCGGACATGCGATCCTTGCATGACCCGGGAGCGCCAACGGCGCGGCATACGCCAGCCCGGGGCAACGCCCCGGGTTGGCCCGACGACAACCCACCCAAGCCCTGAAAGGGCGCAATAAGCCGAAACGATTCCGTGGGGAGGAAAGGGATGGCGAAGCAGATCCAGCCAGCACGACCGATCCAACTGAATCGTTCCGGCCAAGGCCATGCACATGGGTTGGAGAAGAATGGCCCGCAGAGACGCGGAGACGCGGAGATCTCAGGGAACCCATCCGGTCCCTCGACGTTTTCTGTGGGTTCCGGGGAGAGGCTGGGCCGCAGGCGTTCAACCGTTGAACCGGACATGCGATCCTTGCATGACCCGGGATCGCCAACGGTGCGGCATACGCCAGCCCAGGGCAACGCCCCGGGTTGGCCCGACGACAACCCACCCAAGCCCTGAAAGGGCGCAATAAGCCGAAACGATTCCGTTGAGAGGAAAGGGATGGCGAAGCAGATCGAGCCAGCACGACCGATCCAACTGAATCGTTCCGGCCGAGGTTCCCCTCGCGCTTGATTCAGTCCACCCGCCTCCAACAACCTCCGCCCATGAAAACGGGCGCGTTCCTTCACCGAGCCATCCGGGCCGTCCTGGCCTCGGCCGCCGTCGTCGCCACCTCGGCGGCCACCGTGTTTGAGGAGAACTTCGACAAGGTCCAGGGCGAGGCCGTGCCGGACGCGTTCACCGTCTTGGACGGGCAATTCTCCGTGCAGGGCGAGGGCAAGGACCGCTGCCTGGTCCTGCCTGGTGCACCCCTGGAATCCTTTGGCGTCCTGTTCGGCACGCCCGCCGTCTCGGGCCGGGAGGTGAGCGCCCGCATCCACGGGACCAAGACCGGCCGGAAGTTCCCCACGTTCGCCGCCGGCCTCAACGGCGTGAACGGCTACAAGGTCCGCGTCTCGCCCGCCAAGAACGCCGTCGAGATCGTCGTGGGCGACGCCCAGGAAACCAAGGCCACGGCGCCCTTCGCGTGGAAGAGCGGGGAATGGACCTCCCTGCGCCTCCGGGTGACTCCCGCCGCCAAGGGCGTCCGGGTGGAGGCCAAGGCATGGCAAGGCGCGTCCGAGCCCCCAAGCTGGACCCTTTCGTTGGATGCCGAGGAAGCCCCTCCATCCGGCATGGCCGGCACGTGGGGACTCCCGTACAGCGGCACCCCGATTCGCTTCGACGACCTGGTCGTCACCGACGCACCGGCGAAGTAGCGAGGCGGCGGACGCCCAGCCGGAACGATTCGATGGGGTCGGTTCTGCTGGCGGGGTCTTCTTCCGCACGAGCCTTGTCCTTTGCTCGTTGCGGGCCCCAAACCCGCCCGCGCCTCGCTCATTCCTCGTCGTGCGAAGGAATCTGCTGCGCCGTCAGTTCCCTCCCAACGGCATCGTCCCGGCTCAGATCGCGAAGTCGTTGTACTCGGGGCGCACGGTCTCGACCGGCGGCTGGAGCATGCCGGCGGCGACGGTGAGGTTGGTCCCCGGCTCGATGAGGATGAAGGAACCGGTGAGGCGGTTGGTCTCGTAGCCGTCGAACACGACCGGCTTGGCGGTGCGGATGCGAATGGAGCCGATGTCGTTCATGGCGAGCTCGGCGGGGCTGCCGAGGTCCTCGAACGTATGGATGTCGATGCGGCCGTCGATGGAGGAGACCATCGCCTGGACGGTCTGGGTGGAATGCTTGAGCAGGAACTTGCGACCGGCCACGAGCGGCTTGGGGTGCATCCAGCACACGCGCGCATGCAGGTCGTTCGCCATGCCCGGCATGTGCTCCAAGGCGACGACGGTATCCCCGCGGGAGACGTCGATGTCGTCCTTGAGGCGGAGCGTGACGGACTGCGGGCAGAAGGCCTCCTGCAACGGGCCGTCATACGTCCAGATCTCCTCCACCGTGCTCTTGAGGCCGGAGGGAAGGATCATGACGCGCTGGCCCACGCGCACGATGCCGGCCGATATCTGGCCGCTCAGGCCCCGGAAGTCATGCAGGCGCGGGTCCCGGGGATTGTTCGGCCGGTTCACCCACTGCACGGGGAAGCGGAGCCCGTGCAGGTTGCGGTCGCTGGCGATGTGGACCGTCTCGAGGTGCGCCATCAACGTGGGCCCCTCGTACCACGGCGTGTGCGCGGAGGGCGTGACCACGTTGTCGCCGTTGAGCGCCGACAACGGGATGAACTTCACGTCGCGGATGTCCAGTCGGGGCAGGAAGCGCTCGAACTCGTCCCGGATCTCCAGGAAGCGCTCCCGGCTCCAATCGACCAGGTCCATCTTGTTCACGGCGATGACGAGGTGCGGGATGCGCAGGAGGGACGCGATGTACGTGTGCCGCCGGGACTGCTCGATGACCCCTTGGCGTGCGTCCACGAGCACCACGGACAGGTTCGCCGTGGAGGCGCCCGTCACCATGTTGCGCGTGTACTGAACGTGCCCGGGCGTGTCCGCGACGATGAACTTGCGGCGCGGCGTCGCGAAGTAGCGGTAGGCGACGTCGATGGTGATCCCCTGCTCGCGCTCGGCGCGCAGGCCATCGGTCAGGTTGGCCAGGTTGATCTGGCCGCCGCCGGTGATGTCGGCGGAGCGCTCCAACGCCTCCATCTGGTCCTCCATGATGGACTTGGAGTCATAGAGGAGGCGGCCAATCAATGTGGACTTGCCGTCGTCAACGCTGCCGCAGGTGTTGAAGCGAAGCAGCTCGATGGGATGGGTTGCAGCCATGGGAAGTCGTCGGGGCGTGGGATCAAGGGAGCGGACGAAGACGGGCCACCGCGCGTCGAAGGGGTGGCGCAGCGGATTTTCCCGCAAGACCCAGACCGGGCGATGCGTCCTGGCCCGCGTCGTCGGGAGGCTGGAGGCTGGTGGGGTGGATCATGTCGCGGGATCGCAGGACGACGCGTTGCTCGACGCGCCGTGACGTGGATCAGAAGTACCCGGCCTTCTTGCGGTCCTCCATGGCCGCCTCGTTGACCTTGTCGTCGGCGCGCGACCCGCGCTCCGTGACGCGCGCGGCGGCGACCTCCGCGATGATGTCGTCCACCGTGGTGGCCGGGCTGTCGATCATGCCGGTGCTGATCATGTCGGCGATGGTGCGCACGCGGCAGACCATCCGGCGCGTGGGCTCGCCCGGCCGGGGACGCGCCCCGGCGTAGGGGTCCGGGCGCGAGGCGTCCGCGTGGGGCGGGGGCACGGGCAGCCATTGCCCGGCGCGCCGGAAGCAGTCGCGCTCATGGCTGAAGTAGATGGTCGGGACGTCGAGCCGCTCGCGCCGGATGTATTCCCAGACGTCCATCTCGGTCCAGTTGGACAACGGGAACACGCGCATGTTCTCGCCCGGGTTGAGCCGGGCGTTGTACAGGTTCCAGATCTCCGGCCGCTGGTTCTTGGGATCCCATTGGCCAAACGCGTCGCGAAAGCTGAAGAACCGCTCCTTCGCGCGCGCCTTTTCCTCGTCGCGACGCGCCCCGCCGATGCAGCAGTCGAAGCGGAACTCCTCGATGGCATGGAGGAGCACGGGGATCTGGAGCTGGTTGCGGCTCGTCTGCCCGGGCTGCGGCGTGACGAAGCCCTTGGCAATGCCCTCGTCCACGGACCGCACGACCAGCTTGGCGCCCAGCTCCCGGGCGCGTCGGTCGCGGAAGTCGATCAACTCGGGGAACTCATGCCCGGTCTCGACGTTGAGGAACGGCATGGGGATGTCCGACGGACGGAACGCCTTCTCGGCCAGGCGCAGGATGCAGATGGAATCCTTGCCCCCGGAGAACAGGATGGCCGGGCGCTCGAACTCCGCCGCCACCTCCCGCAGGACGTGGATGGCCTCCGTCTCAAGGTGGTCGAGGTGGTCGAGATGATAGGATGTCACGGTGGGAAGGGTTCGCGGGTGGTTGGATCCTCAGGCCTTCGACAACGCCTGGCCGCCCCACGCCGCGTGCAGGCCGCACTCGCGCTTCTCATCCGCTTTCGCCGGGTCGAAGTAGTCCCACTCGTTCGGGAGCCCGTGCTCGGCCAGGTACGTGTCCAACTGCGCGTCGCTCCAATGGAAGAACGGGCTCACCTTCAACGCCCCGAAGTTCGCGTCGGCCGACACCACGTCGAGCCCGGCGCGGTTCGGGTTCTGGACCTTGCGCAACGCCGTGATCCAGACCGTGGGCGCCAGCTCGCGCATGCCGCGCTGGAACGGCTCCAGCTTCATCACGGCGCTGAACTCCTTGAGCGCCGCCTCGTCGCCCGTCGTCGGGATGGGGCCGTGGACGGCGTCGCGATGCGCGGCCGTCATGCGGGGGAGGTACGGGTGGATGCGAAGGCCCAGGAGCCGACGCAACGCCTCCGCGTGGAGGTAGGTCGCCGGGCGGTTGTACCCGTGGTCCACCCACAGGACGGGGATGTCCGGCTGCACCCGCGTCACGAGGTGAAGGATGGCGGCCTCGTAAGGGCGGAAGTTGGTGGAGACGATGGCCCGGCCACCGGCCTGGGCGATGGCCCACCCCACCACCTCAAGGGGCGAACGACCGGCCAAGGCCGCGTTGGCCTCGGCGATTTGCTGGGATGACATCATGGGAGGATCCGGGTCAAGGAACGTAGGTCCACGAGGGCTGTCTGGGCGTGCGTCGGGGATGCCACGAAGCTCAAGCCGCCACCGGGGCCGACCACAACACGCGGGCCGCCCAGTCGCCGAAGCGCTCGCCCGGCGTCCGTTCGGCCGCGAACCGCCCGAACATCTGGCGCAGCTCCGGCAGGATCTCGGCCTCCTTCACCACCTCCTTGTGCACCCGCGCCAGTCGCGTCGAGGCCGCGTTGCCGCCCACCCACAACTGGTAGCGGCCCGGCCCCTTCCCCACGAACCCGATCTCCGCCATGTACGGCCTCGCGCAGCCATTCGGGCAGCCCGTCATGCGGATGAAGATCTCCTCGCCCGGCAACCCCGCCTCCGCGAGCACCCCCTCGACCTGGTCGATCAAGCCGGGCAGGTAACGCTCCGACTCCGCCAACGACAACCCGCACGTCGGCAGGGCCGGGCATGCAATGGAAGCCTGGTGCAAGGCCGTGGATTGCCGCGCCACGTCCACGCCATGGGCGGCCAGCACCGCCGTGATCGCGTCCTTCGACGCGTCATCGACCTGCGCCACGACGATGTTTTGGTTGGCCGTCAGGCGAAATTCAACGCCCGGGAACTGGTCCGCGACGGCGCGAAGGGCGGACTTCAAGCGATGTTCGCCGTGGTCCTTGACCCGGCCCATGTCCACCCAGAGACCCAGGAACCAGCGCCCGTCCAGGCCCCGGTGCCAACCGACGAGGTCCTTTTGCGAGGCAAAGGCGAAGGGCCGCGCCGGGGCCAGCTTGAAGCCCGCGCGCGCCTCTACCTCCGACCGCAGCCAATCCACGCCGCGCTCCTGCACCACGTACTTGAGCCGGGCATGCTTGCGATCCGTGCGGTCGCCGAAGTCGCGATGCACCAGCAGCACGGCGCGGGCGACGTCGATGACCTTGTCCTTGGGGAGGAAGCCCACGACGTCGGCCATGCGGGGGTACGTGGCGTCGTTGCCGTGCGAACGTCCCATGCCGCCGCCGGCGGCGAGGTTGTAGCCCACCAGTTGGCCGTCCTCGATGATCGCGATGAACCCGAGGCAGTTCGCGTAGAGGTCCACGTCGTTCGTCGGCGGAATCACGAAGGCCGCCTTGAACTTCCGGGGCAGGTATTGCTTGCCGTACAGGGGATCGACGAACTCGCGGTTCGACGAATCCTCGAGGTTCAACTGGACCCCCTCCACCCAGATCGAGTGATAGGCCTTGGTCTGCGGCAGCAACGCCTCCGACACCCGGCGCGCATCCTCGTACACCTCCTGCCGCGCCAGGCTCGTGGCCGGCACCACCGGGGCCATCACGTTGCGGTTCACGTCGCCGCACGCCGCCAACGTGTCCACCAACGCCTCGTTGATGGACTTCATCAACGGCCCCAACCCCGACTTCACCACGCCATGGAACTGGAAGCTCTGCCGCGTCGTGATGCGCAACGTGCCGTTCCCGTGCCGCGTCGCGAGGTCGTCAAACACCCGGTATTGCGCCGCGCTCAGCACCCCGCCCGGGATGCGGCCGCGAATCATGAACATGTAGTGCTTCGCGATCTTGCGCCGATCACGGTCGTCCTGCTGGTAGATGCCGTGGAACTTCAGGAATTGCTCGTCGTCGGACGAGAAGCACTCGACGGCGGGATCGCCCAGCGTGGCGGCGATGTTGCCCGCGAGGGTCGGGATTCCCTGCTTGAGCAACTCGTTGCGAGTCAGGGGCTTGTCGGAAACAGAAGGCTCGGCCATGTGAAACTCCAGCGTTTACTAAAGATTGGAGGCTACCGGTCATGGGGCCGCAGCGTCAACGCCGCCGCACGGCCAGGACGAACGCCCGGTTGGCACGCGCCCCGGGATGCGGTAGCACGTTCGCGAGCCTGGGGCCCGCGAACGGGGCCGGCGCTGACCGATGCTCTTCAATAGCTGGACGTTTGCCGTGTTCCTGCCGCTGGTGCTGCTCCTGCACCATGCGTGGCGTCGCGCCTGGTGGCAGGTGGGCGTGCTCACGATCGCCAGCCTGGTGTTCTACGGATGGCACACGCCCTGGCTGGTGCCGTTGCTCGCCGCATCGACCGGGCTGAACGCCTGGGCGGCCCAGGCCTTGATGGACTCCAGGACGTCGCCCGGTGCCCGGCGCGTCGTGTTCGCGGGCGCGCTCGCGTTCAACCTCGGCGCCCTCGCCTTCTTCAAGTACGCCGGGCTGATCATCGGCACCTTCTGGAACGCGGCCTCCAGCTCGTGGGTGGCTTCCATCCCCCTGCCCGTCGGCATCTCGTTCTACACGTTCCAAGGCATCAGCCTCGTCGTGGAAAGCTGGCGCGCCGGCCCGGCGGGCTTCCCCGGACTGGAGCCGCCGCGAGGCCCTCGGGAGGCGGCGTGGTTCCATGCCCGGGTGTGGTTCTTCAAGGCGTTTTTCCCCCAGTTGATCGCCGGCCCCATCGTGAAGGCGGGGGAGTTCTTCCATCAGATCGGCCCGAAGGGTTGGGCCAACGTGGACTGGGGTGGCGCGACGCGGAAGCTGGTGCTGGGCTTCTTCCTGAAGATGGTGGTGGCGGACAACCTGAAGGAGGCGACGTCGTTGCTGTCATGGCCCCAGTTCGCGGAGGTGCCGCGCGGGAGCCTGCTGCTGCTGCTGTACGGTTTTTCGTTCCGGATCTTCGCGGACTTCGCCGGGTACTCGTTGATTGCCCAAGGGCTCGCGCGGCTGTTCGGCTATGAGCTGCCCCTGAACTTCCTGCACCCGTACCTGGCCCCCAGCCTGACGGACTTTTGGCGCCGGTGGCACCTGTCCTTGTCCGGCTGGCTGCGCGAGTACCTGTACATCCCGCTGGGCGGCAATCGCCGCGGGGAGGCCCGCACGTACGTGAACCTGTTCCTCGTCATGTTCCTCGGCGGCCTCTGGCACGGGGCGGCGTGGAGCTACGCGGCCTGGGGAGTGGCCCATGGCGTGGGCCTCGCCATCGAACGCTGGACGGGCGCGGGACGGGGCGACCCGGCGTCGTGGCCTCGATGGCGGCGCTTCGCCGGATGGCTGGTGACGTTCCATGTCGTGTCCTTGCTGTGGCTGCTGTTCCAGTTGCCGGACATCCGCCACGCATGGGCCTTCGTGCGTTGCCTCGCCACCAACGGAGGCGGAATCCTGCCGCAGTCGGCCTTCGTCATCGGCCTGTTTGGCCTGCCCGTCGTCTTGCACCACGCATGGGGCGCGACGGAGTCCTGGCGGGAGCGCTGGCCGGCCCCATGGAGGTTGCGGGTCGAGGCCTTGGCCTACGGCATCATGCTCTTCCTCCTGCTCGTCAACTCGGGTAGCTCCGGCGACTTCATCTACTTCCAGTTCTAGCCATGCTGCGCCCCGGCACACGTCACGCCCTCGCCATCCTCGCCACGGCGGCCTCCCTGTCCGTCGCGTGGTCATGGGCCTCCGGCAGGCCGGGCGTGGCGGCCGAGTTCGGGGAATACAATCAAGCCGCGAACCGCATCCGCATCGAGGCCTACCTCGCACGCCCCGCCGCCCCGTCGAACGTCCTTGTCGGCACGTCGTTGTCCGGGCGGCTCCTCGCGTCCTACTTCGCTGGCACGCCCCTCGCGGACATGGCGTCGCTCGGGTTGGATGGCTCGGGTCCGCTGGTGGGCATCGACGCGCTGCGACGGCGCAAGGACCTGCCCGAGACCGTCTGGGTGGAGACCTACCTGATGGGCCGGGCGAGCACCCCCAACGACCGCTCCTTGGTGGAGGGCATGGATTCACCGGGAACGCGGCTGGCCATGGCCCTGCCCCTCTTCCAGGCGTCGCGTCGTCCCTCCAGCATCGCCTACTCGGCGCTCAAGCGGCGACGCGAGGGGGGAAGCCTTGCCCCCACATGGACGACCAACGCGGCCGCGAGCCTGCCGGGGCCGCCGTCCCCTCCATCGCCCGTGGACGACGGCGTCGAGGAACAATGGCGACGCATCCTCCAGGATCTCCGCCAACGCCAGGTGCGGGTGGTCTTCTTCGACATGCCTTCCGGCGAGGTTCAACGGCCCGGCCCGCGCACCGCGCCGGACCTCGCGGACAAGCTGGGGCTTGAGTTTGGCATCCACCGCGTGGACCTGCGCGAGGCGTGGATGGCCCGGGGCCGCGTGCCGCGATACACGGACGGCCGCCACCTGGACGCCGCCTCGGCCCGGGAAACCGCCCGCTTGCTGGCGGAAGCCAGTCCCTGAACACCAAGACACGGCCGACGCCGCCCCCCCATCGACCGAGCCCTCCCGGGCTTCGTTTCGCGCATTGGACAAGGAGGCGGGACGGGGGAACGATGCCGCCGTGACGAGCGCCGAAGCGCTGAACTACCTCTCGACACTCCAGCCGTTTGGCTACAAGCCCGGCCTGGAATCCACCCGAAGGCTCGCAGCCCTCGTGGGCCATCCCCACGAGTCGCTCCGCTTCATCCACGTGGCCGGTACCAACGGCAAGGGCTCCACCTGCGCCATGCTCGACGCCATCTACCGCGCCGCCGGCCTCCGCGTCGGCCTCTACACATCCCCCCATCTGGTCCGGTTCAACGAACGCATCCGCGTCCAGGGCGACTCCATCCCCGACGATGCCCTCGGCCGCCTCGTCGAGCAGGTTCGCGACGCCGCCGACCACGCCCACCCGGCGATCGTCCCGACGTTCTTCGAGTTCGTCACCGTCGTGGCACTCCTGTGGTTCGCCGAATCCAAGGTGGACCTCGTCATCTGGGAAACCGGGCTCGGCGGCAGGCTGGACGCCACCAACATCGTCCACCCCCTCGCCGCCGTCGTCACGCAGGTCGGCCTCGACCACATGAACGTCCTGGGCCCCACCATTGGCCACATTGCCACCGAGAAGGCGGGCATCTTCAAGGCCGGCGTCCCCGCGATCACCTCCGCCACGGATCCCGACGCCGTCGCCATCCTGGAGTACAAGGCGCGCGAGGTCGGCGCGCCCTTCCTCCACGTCGGCCCTTCCGCCGTGGAGCACTTCCGGTTCGACCTCGCGCTGCTGGGCGAGCATCAGCGCGCCAATGGCGCCCTCGCCGCCGCCACCGTCCGCATGCTGCGCTTCCTGCTGCCCGTCTCCGACGAGCAGCTCGCCGCCGGGTTCGCCTCGGTTCGATGGCCCGGCCGGCTGCAAGTCCTGCGGCGCGGCGCGCAAACCTTCCTCGTGGACGGAGCGCACAACCGCGATGGCATCGCGTCCCTGCGCGCCGCGCTCGACCGTCACTTCCCCGGGCTCCACCCGGTGCTCGTCCTGGGCGTTCTCGCCGACAAGGAATGGAACGTCATGGTGCGGGAGATCATCCCCGTGGCCGCGCGGGTCATCACCGTGCCCGTGGCCAGTTCCCGCACCGTGTCCGCAGGCGACCTTCGCGCCGCCTGCGCGGCCTCCGGCGTGACCCGCCCCGTCCGGGCGGTAGCCTCCATGGCGGAGGCCCTTCGCGCATGCGCGTCGGACTCGTTCGTGGTGGTGGCGGGGTCCTTGTACCTCGTGGGCGAGGCGCTCGAATGCCTCGGCGAGGCCGTGCCCGTCCCGGGCCAACGGGCCCTCAACGAGTGGTCGCCGCACAATCGCCCGCGCCCGGCGTAAATCGTGCCGGTGCCCCGGGATGAACCGTCTGCCGAGGCGTCCGTCCTCCGGTCGCTTCCCAACTCATGCGGGACGCATCATTCTCCTGTCGTCTCCACGAAGCCCCATCCGAGCCACCAATCCCCTCCCCATGAAGCGGTCCCGGCTCAGCCGGGACGATTCAGTTGGATCGGACGTGATGGCTTGATCTGCTTCGCCATCACTTCCCTCCCAACGGAATCGTCCCGGCCAAGGCCGCGGGCCGTCGTCAGGCCCCAGCCCGCAATCATCACACCCGCCACGACGTCCGCCGCGTAATGGTAGCGCAGGTACAACGTCGAAAGGCACAGGCCCGCCGCCGGGAACGACATGAAGGCCAACCGACGCCATCGCCCCTGCCACGCATCAAACCCAATCCAATACAACGTCGTGGCCACGTGCAGGCTTGGGAACACATCCACCCCGTTGCAACCCGCCCTCACGACCCAGTCATTGAATCGTCCCACCATCCCCATCGGCAACGGCGGCAAGGCCTCGGACAAGTACATGAAGGGCCCCGACGCCGGGGCGATGCAATACCCGGCAAACCCCAGCGCTTGGATCCAGCAAAAGCCCCGCACAAAGCACCAAGCCTTGGCCATGTCCCCCGCCAACCACGTCGCCAAGTAGCCCACGTATCCAGCGAAGTACGCGAGGTAACACGCCGACAACACCTCCGTCAGCCCCACCGCATGCCACGCCTTCAGCGCCAGGGCCGGCGTCTCCCAAACCCACCGCCGGTCCCATGCCAACAGCAAGGGATCCGCCCGCCCGTCCACCAGACGCGGGACGTCCACCCCCAGCCGGAAGTAAAACAACGCCATCACGACCGGCCACGTCACCATGCGAACCCGCCGCGCCCTCGGGGTCCCGCCGCGGACGTCCCACGTCACGGATGCGCCGGCACATCCGAGCAGTCCCCACGCGAACCATGGAGCCACGTCGCCCGCCCCAAGCCGTGCCATGGCCCACCCGCCAAACACGGCCAGCAACACGCCGCAGGCCACTTCATGGCTCCCCAATCCCAAGCCGCACGCACGCGACGCCTCCAACCCATGTCCCCACATGTCCCTTGCTTGCCTCAAGACGGTGCCAGTTGCCATCCCCAGGACACGGAAGGCGCGCTTCTTGTTTCCGACGTAGGAACGATCCAGTTGGCAGGGAAGCGATCGCGAGGCTGATGCTTCCGTAATCCGAGGAGTGAGCGAGGCCCGGGCCAGTTCCAGGCCCGTAACGAGCGAAGGACGGGGGATTTGCGGAAGCAGATCGAGCAACCACGACCGACCCAACTCAAGCGTTCCGTCCTAGTAGGCGTTCTTACGGCTCAGGAACGTCATCGCCATGATTTGGAAATCGAGCCAGACGGACCAGTTCTCCAGGTACCACAGGTCGCATCGAACGCGCTCGGACAAGTCCGTGTCGCCACGCAGGCCGTTGACCTGAGCCCACCCCGTGATGCCCGGCTTCGCCGCATGCCGGGCGTTGTAATGGGGGATTTGCCCGGACAGAACCCCAACATGGTAGCTACGTTCCGGACGTGGCCCCACCAGGGACATGTCCCCCATCAGGACATTCCAAAACTGGGGCAACTCATCGATGTTCCACCTGCGCATGAACTTGCCAATCCGCAGCACCCGGGGGTCCTCCCGCAGCGTGGACTGGCTTGCGTGATCCACCAGCGCGGCGTCCGGACGCATGGACCGGATCTTGTACATCTTGAACGGCACGCCATTCCGCCCAATGCGCTCCTGCCCAAAGAAAGTGGGTCCCGGGGACTCTCGACGTAGGATCACCGAGCAAACCGCGATGAAGGGGGCGGCCAAGGCCAGTCCGACCACCCCCCCCACGATGTCGATGCCGCGCTTGACGAAGCGGTTGAGGAACCGGTCCAAGGGAAGCTGCGTGACCCCAAGGATGGGAACGCCGGAAATCGTCTCCAAGTGGAGCCCAGCGAGCAGCACCTGGAAGTAGTCCGGCATAAGCTTGAACTCGACATGAGCCCGTTCGCAGGCGTTGGCCATCAGGAGCACCTCGTCGCGCGGCCTGCTGAGGTCGGCAAGCAACACGATGTCGGTGGACCGGCTCGAGATGAGCCGAGCCAGTTCATTCGCCGATTCCGCGGTGTCCGGCAGACCTTTCTCTGGGATCAGCTTGTAGGGATGACGGCCATCCCGTTCGACGGCCTCGACAATGCGCCGCGCCTCGTCGGAGCGCCCCACGACCGTCAGGCGTTGTCGCAAGGCGGCCGTCCAACCCAACTGCTTCGTCATCCTCGACAGGGCCCAGCGCCACGAAGCCAGGCAAATGGACGTGCAGACAAAGGCGAGCAGCGCGAAGATTCGCGAGATCGGGGGATCGAAGCGGATGACCTGGCTTGCGCAAAAGTACAATCCCAACCAGAAGCATGCCGCCCGCAACATGTGGTAGGCGAATCGCTCCGGACGAAGGACGTAGCGCAGCTTGTAAAGCTGCGTGTAAACCATCGTCCCAAGGAACAGAACCCCACCCACCGCGAACAGGGCGGCATAGTTATCGAGGCGAGTGTCCCGCAGGCTGGCGGATTCGACATCCCCAAACCTCGGGATCCAACCGCTCTTGAACCTCAGCCAGAAGGCAAGCAAGAGCCCGAAGCCAATCGCCATGGCATCACCCAAGATGGCGATGCCCAGCACGCGTCGGAGCATCCGGGAACGCATGGCGCACGATGCCATGGGATCGGAATTTAGCGGGGCAACGGTCGAACGCGGCTCCGGATCAAGAGTCAAAGATTGCGCTTTCATTCCCAAGAAGACCGACAGGATCAGCGGCGCGAAACGCGGAGGCAGACTTCACAAGTTCACCGAGGCAAGCGGGTCAAAATGCAATCCGCACACAGACCACCAGACGTACAAGCTCTTGAGCCACTCGCTGCCCAAAGCTAATCCCGCCTACCACCCCCCATTGTCAGGATTTCGAGGAAGTTGGCAAGCCGGGCCTTCGGCTACCTCCCCGCCCCCGCCCGGGAGGATTCAACTGGATTGGGCGAGGCAGTAGCGACCTTGGTGGAAGGTCGCGTTGGCTTGGGCTCAATCTACCGGGCTCGTCCGCGCACGGGAGTGGACCGGAAGGCTCGTTGCCGGAGGCAAGGCCCGACGATAGCGTCGCCCCATGAGAAACTCGTTGGCTCGCCGAGCGTGGCTGGTGCTTCTCCTCTCAATGTCCGTCGTGTGCATCACGGGCTGCGTCACGCGGCAAAAGGAACGCTGGAACCAGCGTATCGGCCAGTACACCTACGACCAGGCGGTCAAGGAAATGGGACCGCCGGAGCGCAAGGAGACGACCTCCGACAACATCCTCGTCGCCGAGTGGATCCTGCGTCGGGTGCAGACCTACGGGGTGCCATCGCCGGGCTGGGGCATGGGTTGGGGCTGGCGCGGACGCTGGGGAGGCGGATGGGGAGGCACCGACATTCACTCGACGCCCGAGGTCGCCTTGCAGCTCCACTTTGGGCCTGACAAGCGCCTCCAAACATGGAAGGAAGTCCTTCGGTAGCGATGGGGATGGAAGATGCATCACAAGTGGAGGTCGGGGTCTTCGGATGGCTGAACCGTCTCCTGATGTTCCTCATCGTCGCCGCGATCGCCGCGGCCGCGGGCATCAAGTACGTCCCGCTCGTCCGCACCAACATCCGCCTCGTCCAACGGGAACAGGAACTCAAGGAATCCATCGCCCAAAGACGGGCCGAGGCCGCCCGCATCAACGGGCGCATCCGGCAACTCCGTGACAACCCCCGGGCCGTCGAACGCGAGGCACGCTCCCAACTGGGGCTCGCCCGCCCCGAGGAAATGGTCCTCTGGATCACCTCCGTGCCCCCCAAGACCGGCGCCTCAAATTCCCCAACCCTTCCGCCCTCGTCCCGGCTGAGGACTCCTTAGCCGTAACGATTCAGTTGGGAGGGAAGTGATTGCTCGATCTGCTTGCGCAAATCCTTCGTCGCTCGCTCGTTACGGACCTCGAACTGGCCCGCGCCTCGCTCACTCCTCGGCTTGCTCAAGCATCTGCTTCGCTATCACTTCCCTCCCAACTGAATCGTTACGGCTTAGCCGAAACAATTCCATTGGATCGGTCGTGCTGACCGGAACACTCCGCCCCGTTTTGTAGGCCGCGTGACCTCACGCGGCGGCCAGAATGCCGAACCTCAGCACGCCGAGCGAGGGCACCCGACGTCCACTCCTGACTGTCAACCATCGCCTTCTTGATCCCAGCAAGGGAGCAACGGAACTCGCGTGCCCGGCAGATTGCCACGGCACTCCGGACTTTTGTCATGGAGCCCGGGAGTTTCTTCCGGACGCTCCCGATTTTCTTCCAGACACACCCGAGATTCGTCCGGGAGCACCCGAGATTCGTCCGAGAGCACCCGAGATTCGTCCGAGAGTGCCCGAGATTCGTCCGAGCAACCGGGAGTCTATTGGGGTGTCCACGAGTCTTGTTCGAGGACGCCGGAGATGAGTCCGAGCGCACGGAAGTTTTCTCCGGACCTCCCCGGGTTTAACTCAGCCGGAACGATTCCGTTGGGAGGCAAGTGATTGCGCCGCAGATTCTTTCGAGGCGGCTGGGATGCTTCGAGGCCTACCGGGGAAGATGCCACCCGCCGAAAAAGCCGAAGTGGGGAAAAGGAGAGTCCGGGCTGCAGACGCCAAGGAGGTGGGGGTGGAGAACCCCGCTGAAGAAACGTCCCGCAACCCGGACCTCATGAGGCTAGAAATCAATCCCATGGTGTCAATGCACCGTTTCTAGATTCATTCGTTGGAGGAGCCTGCGAGGGCTGAGTCCGGCGTGGAATCGTCCCTTTTAACGCAAGGATCACCCCACTCCAACGCTCGCTCCAGGATCACGTCCGCCAACCCCGGCTCATCCCCGACCGCCGGCGTGTACCACAGGGTCCGGTCGCCCATCCGCTGCGGGTTCCTCCACCCATGCAAGCCGTCCTTCACCCGGGATCGTACCTCCCCAGGATCCGCGCCCAGCAACACGGGGATGTCCTCCTGCGTATGCAAGCCGTCACTCAGGAAGAACGGCACCACGACGACGTTCCTCGTTTGCGCCAACGCAGGCACTTCCTCGATGCGCGGCGATTCCTCCATGAAGACGGCATGCACGTCGTGGAAGCCGCCTCGGGCCGCGAGCAACGCCACGTGATCCTCGACGGCCCGACGCGAGTTCTCCGAGTTCGACGTGCCATGCCCGGCCACGAACAGGGACACTTCCGACGGCCGCGGCGATCCTTCCGGTCTCGCCTCGTTGCGCAGCACTTCCATGGCGCGTCGCGCGATCACGTCGGTCATGGAGGGATGCGTCCCGACCGGCGCGCCATAGCGAACCCGATGCCGTCCCACCTCGTAGATGCCGGGGGATCCAACACCCTGGATCAAGGGCAATCCCAGCTCGCGTGGGATGACTTGCTGGGTGAAGTAGCCGGCCGAGATGAAGAGGGGCACGACGAAGACGTCTCGATGCCACGCGGACCGGAGCACGGCCGCAAAGGATGGCTCCTGCTTCCAATAAGCCTCCAGCACCTGGCCCAACACGCCCCTCCGACGAAGGGTGTCGGCGTGGAGCCGCGTGGGCGCGCTGGACTGCCCGTTGAGGGTCGAACCGTGTCCCAGGAGGACGAGCGTCGAGTGGGCGAGCATCCCGCGCAGGGGTTCAGGCGGCCTGGGCGGCTGGCGCATCCACCAGTCGATACCAGTTGTCGCGTTGCCTCGGCACCATGCCGAGGTCGCGAATGAGGCGTTGCATGTCCTCGACGCCCATGCGGTGCGTGGTGCCGGCGCTCGAGACGACGTTTTCCTCGATCATAATGGAGCCCAGGTCGTTGGCCCCGTAGCGGAGCGCCACCTGTCCCACGTCGAGTCCCTGGGTCACCCAGGAGCTTTGCACGCTCGGGATGTTGTCCAGGTAGATCCGCGCCAAGGCCTGCATGCGAAGGTACTCGTGCGCCCCGACCGTGGGGGCCTTCAATACCGTGTTCTCGGGCTGGAACGTCCAGCAGATGAACGCGGTGAAGGCGCCGCCTTGCAGTGACCCGTCCTCCAACGACCTCGCATAGGCGGCGGCCTGGCCGATGGGATCCGCCACCACTTCCAATCGTCCCGCATCGACCATGCGCCGGAGCGATCGATCCTGCTGGGCGCGCACGACCTCCAGGTGCTCCAACCGGTCCTCCAGCGACTCCACGTGGCCGAACATCATCGTCGCGCTGCTCGCCAGGCCCAGTGCATGGGCCGCGTCCATCACGCCCATCCATTCCGCCGTGTTGGCCTTCAACGGCGCGATGCGCTTGCGGACCCGGTCCACGAGGATCTCGCCGCCGCCGCCGGGCAACGACCCCAGGCCCGCCGCCACGAACTGCCGCAACAAATCCTCCACCGGCTCCCCAAACACCTCCTGGAAATGGATGAACTCCGAGGGGCTGAACCCGTGCACGTTGAACCCCGGGTGGCGGTCGCGAACATGCGAGAGCAGGTCCAGGTACCACTGCTTGGTCAGGCGCGGATGATGCCCGCCCTGCATCAGGATCTGGGTGCCGCCCAACGCGACCGTCTCGTCGATCTTCCGGTCCAGTTCATCCAGCGTGATGACGTACGAGTCGGCGTCCTTCTCCGTGCGCCAGAACGCGCAGAACTTGCAATAGACGTTGCACACGTTGGTGTAGTTGACGTTGCGATCGACGATGTACGTGATCGTGTCGGCCCCATGTCCGCCATGCGCCCGTGCGCGGGCCAGGCGCCGTCGCCGGTCCGCCAGCATCCCGAGTTCCGGCAAGGGCAACGACGCCAGGCGCACCATGTCGGCCCTCGAAAGCCGTGCCCCGTCCCATGTCGCCTGCATCAACCCGTCCAAGGAAGCGTCGCCCGCCATACCCGCAGGCTACCCCCGAACCGCCGCAAGGGCCAACCCCCGCCTCGCAACGCCCCCGGTCAGCGCGCCCGGGCGTGCCGGAACCGATCCACGCCCACCGCGAGGACGATGACGACGCCAATCAAAATCTCCTGCACGTACGTTTCCCAACCAAGCTGGTTCGTCCCGTTGCGCAGCACGGCCATGATGAGCGCCCCGATCATGGCCCCCAGCACCGAGCCCGTGCCGCCGCTCAGGCTCGCGCCCCCAATCACCACCGCCGCGATGATGTCCAACTCGAGGCCAACCGCGACTGACGGGTCGCCTTGGGTCAGGCGGGAAAGCTGCATCAGGCCCGACGTCCCAAAGAACAACCCGGCCAACCCGTAGATCCACAGCTTCGTCCAGCGAACCCGGATGCCACAAAGCCGAGCCGTCGCCTCGTTCGACCCGATCGCGAACGCATGTCGCCCGAAGATCGTCCGGTTCATCACCACGGCCATCAACGCGGCCAAGGCCACCGCGATCCAGACGCCATGCGGCAACGGCAGGAGCTCCGACGGCTTCACCCGCGCCATGATGGCGTTCACCGGCGAATCCTCGGGCGCGGAGACGGTTTGCTTGTTGGACAGCCACTTCGCCGCCCCGCGCACCACGCCCATCATGCCCAGCGTCACGATGAACGGCAGCATGCGGAGCCCCGCGATGATCGCGCCATTCAGCAACCCAATGATTCCCCCGGCCGCAATCACCCCGGCCACCGCCCACGCCGGATGAACCCCCGCCACCAGCAAGCGCGCCCCCAGCACGCTCGTGAACGCCACCACCGACCCCACGCTCAGGTCGATCCCGCCGCTGACGATCACCAGCGTCATCCCCAGCGCCCCGATGGCCACGATCACCGTCTGGGTCAGCACCACCTTGAAGTTCGCCCCGGTGAAGATGAACGGACGCGCCTCCTCGCTCAGCGCCAGCAGGCCGAGCACCAGCAGCAATCCGAGGAATGGCCCGACGACATCAAGCCAACGACGCACGAGGCCGGGCATGGCGCCGGGCTGGGAAGGGATGGAACTCATGACTCTAGGAAAGGGGCTTGCCGGCCGTCGCCGCGGGCTCGGGTTGTCCAATCGCCGCCGCGATGATCTCGTGCTCGGTCCACTCGGACGCCGGCCGCGACGCCACCAACCGGCCGCGGCTCATCACCGCCACGGTGTCGCAAACACCCAGCAGCTCGGGCAGGTAGGAACTCACGAAAACCACCGACTTCCCGTCCCGCGCCGCCTCGCCGATGCGCCGGTAGATGGACGCCTTCGACCCCACGTCGATGCCGCGGGTCGGCTCGTCGAGCAGCAGGATGCGGGCGTCGTGATACAGCAACCGGCCGAGCGCGACCTTCTGCTGGTTGCCACCGCTGAGATGCCCCACGGGCGTCTCCGGGCCGGCCGTCTTGACCTCCATGGCCCCGATCCAGCGTCCCGCCTGTTCCCGCACGCGCCGCGGGGACACCCAGCCCAGGCGCGTGACCGGCCCAAGGCGCGTCATCAGCAGGTTCTCCGAGACGCTCCGGTTCAAGAGCAACCCCTCGCCCTTGCGATCCTCGCTCAGCAAGCCCATCCCATGGGCCAGCCGTTCGCAGGGCTCCGCACCGCGGTCCACCCGGCCCTCCAAGAACGCCTCCCCTCCCCGCCATGCATCCAATCCAAACAACACTCGCAACGTCTCCGTCCGGCCCGCCCCCACGAGCCCCGCGATGCCCAGGATCTCGCCTCGCCGCAACGACAACGAAACGGACTCGGGCTTGGGTCGCCCCCCAAGTTGCCGAAGCTCCAGCACCGTCGGCCCCAACTCGTGCGGCGTCCGCGGGTACAAGTCCTGGACGTCGCGCCCCACCATGCGCCGGATGATCTCCTCCACCGGCGTGCCCTCCATGGGGCCGGACCCGACCGACTCGCCGTCGCGCAGCACGGTCCACCGGCTGCACAGGGCCTGGCATTCCTCCAGGAAATGGCTGATGTACACGATGGCGACGCCGGACGCCGCCAGGCGACGGATCACCCGGAACAGGTTCTCCGTGTCCACCCGCGTGAGGCTGCTGGTGGGCTCGTCCATGATGAGGACCTTCGGCTGCGCCAGCAGCGCCCGGGCGATCTCCACCAATTGTTGGCGCGCCACCGTCAACGAACTCACGGGGGCCCGCGTCGGGATGTCGTCGGCCCCAAGCTGCGCGAGGGCCTCCCGGGCGCGGGCGGCTCGTTCCCTCCGGTGGATCCAACCCCATCGATGCGGCGTGGATCCGAGGAGGATGTTCTCCTCCACGGAGAGGTGCGGGGCGAGGTTCAGTTCCTGGTAGATCATCGCCACCCCGGCCCTCCGGGCGTCCAAGGGGTCCGAGGGCTCGAAGCGTTGCCCGTCGAGTTCGATCCTCCCGGCGTCGGGCGCATGCGCGCCGGACAACACCTTCATCAGGGTGCTTTTCCCGGCTCCATTCTCGCCAATCAAGGCGTGCACCTCGCCGGGTTGCAGCACGAGGTCAACGCCCCGAAGCGCCTGGGTGGCGCCGAAGGCCTTGCGAATCCCCTGCAAACGCAGGCGCGCCACCGACGTCTCGGCAACCGTCCTGGGGCTCGTCGCGCTCACGCAATTGGATCGGGAATCCCTCGGGGGCATGCGATGCCAACCCCACCTATTCCTTCAGGTACTTCTTGATGGGCGGCTCCAGCAGGTCCTTGACCGCCGGTTGGGCCATGTTGTCGGCCGTCACCAGCACGACGCCCGTGTCGATGCGCTTCTCCAGCTTCTTGCCTTGGAGATGCTCCACCATCGTCATCACGCCCAGGTAGCCCATCTTGACCGGGTCCTGGACCACGAGCGCCTGCAAGTCGCCGTTCTTCAGGTCCAGGACGGAGGCGGACCCGGAATCAAACCCGATCATCTTCACCTTGCCGCCCGCCTTGCCGATGTCGCGCAGGGCCTTGGCCATGGCGACGGTGGGCGGCTCGCACGGGCAGAAGATGCCGTCCACCTGGCTCCCGAATCGGTTGAGGATGTTCTGTGCCGCTTGATAGCCCGTCTCGCGCGTGGGGCCGGAGTATTGGTCGGCGGAGATCAAGCGGATGCCCGGATGCTTCGCGAGCGCCTCAAGAAAGCCCTTCTCCCGGGCCTCGGTGCTCGCGGAGCCCACCTGGTAGCGGAGCAAGATGACGTTGCCCTTGCCGCCCAGGAGCTTGGCCATGTGCTCCCCGGCCATCATGCCCCCCTTGTGGTTGTCCGTGGCCACGAAGCTCAGGTGCTGGTCCGAGTTGAGGTCGGAGTCGATCACCACGACGGGCACGCCCGACTGGACGGCGCCCTTGACGGGCTGGGCGAGCGCCCGCGAATCGAGCGGGGCGAGGACGATGCCGGACACATGACGGCTGGCGAAGTTCTCGACCACCTGGATTTGCTGGTCGCGGTCATCCTCGCGCAACGGTCCCTTCCAGAAGATCCGCGTCTTGACGCCCTTGGCATTGAGTTCCTGCTCCGCCTTGGCGGCCCCGGCGTGGACCGATTTCCAGAACTCATGCGTGGTCCCCTTGGGGATGACGGCAATCGTGAACGAGTCGGCCGCATGCGCGGCGACGACGGCAAGGATGGCGAGCAAGCCCGCAACTCGTGAGATCATGGGCGCAGGCTACGAAAGTGCCGCCCGGCCGCCAACCGTCGATTCACGACCCGAGCCCGGGCGCAGCTTCATGCCCTTTCCATGTCCCCGGCACCCATGAAGAGGAGGGCGGGTTTTCCAACCCGCCGCGTCAGCCCACACCGCCCACAACACCGAGACGCGCCCCCAACCGCACAGGCCGGTCCACCCCTGGGACCGCGCCCGTCCCCGGGCGCAGCTTCATGCCCTTTCCATGTCCCCAGCACCCATGAAGACGAGGGCGGGTTTTCCAACCCGCCGCGTCAGTCCACACCGCCCACAACATCGAGACGCGCCCCCGACCGCGCAGGCCGGTCCACCCCTGGGACCGCGCCCGTCCCCGGGCGCAGCTTCATGCCCTTTCCATGTCCCCAGCACCCATGAAGA
>CAIRNV010000096.1 GCA_903880005.1 uncultured Verrucomicrobiota bacterium
TGACGGAATACGATCCATGGTCCCGGGCCGCCTCACGGACGCGGCGATGGTCTTGGAGAAGCGTTTCAGCCCGTTGATGGGCGAGTTCTTCCAGCGTCTGCCGGTGGGTCTTGAGGAGGGCGATGGCTTTTGCAATCTCGGCGGAGACCGTGGCGGGATGCAGGTTGCCACTGGGTTTCACTTCGAGGAGGCGGCTGATGTGGGCGTCCTGAATCCAGCGGGTGTTGGAGCGACCTTCCAATGCCAGCGGGACTGTTTCCTCGGCCATGAGTGTCCGGGTGATTCCACGGCGCGATGCGGTGAGTTGATGACGGAGGCGCAATAGGAAGAGCGTGGTGACCGTGGAGACTTCGGCGGTCTCGGTGACGGCGCACCGAGCAGCGAGGTTGGATGTGCCTTGCAGGGCGCCCTCCAGTAGGTGGTCGGCCAGGAGGGCGACCAACGGGTGGGTGCGGTGAATGAAATGGGCCTTGGGAGCGGGTGGATAGTGGAAGTCGACCAGCCGTTCGCGGTCGAGTTCCTCCAGGGCGAGGCGCTCCCGGAGCGCGGGAGGCAGGTTTCGGGGAATGAATCGCCAAGCTTGGCGGGATGGCTCGAGAGGCGAGTCCAGGCGTTGGCAGGCCGTCTGGACGAAACGCGCGATGGAGGCCTCATCACCGATGAGGTCGAGCTGGCGACGCCATTCGGGAAGGACCTCCTCGGGGCGAAGACGCCGCTGGGCGAAGACAGTGCGGTTCGCCCGGGTCTTCTCCATGGCATGCTTCCATGAGGTTTCGAGGGTTTCGAGATCCTTGCCCATGACTTCCTCGAAGCCGAAATCGAGCTGGCCGTCGCGGTTCCGGGCGCTGCTGCGCTTGAGCAAGGCCGCCTTGATCATGGCGTGGTTCATCCGCTCGCTGTCCTGGGGCACTGGGACCATCACGCCGAGGTCCTTACGGATGGTCTCCGCCTTGCGGACGATGACCTTGAGGATGAAGCCATCGACCGGGTTGTCCTGGCCGTAGAGCATGGTGCATCGGACTTCCTTCGCCTTTTGGCCAAAGCGATCCACGCGGCCCTCGCGCTGCTCATGCCGGGTCGGGTTCCAGGCAAGGTCATAGTGCACGACGGCGGTGAACCCGTGCTGGAGGTTGATGCCTTCGCTCAGGCAATCGGTGGCGACGAGGATGGGTTGGTCGGCCTCGGCGAGCGCGGTGACTCGTTCCTCCCGTTCCTCCGGGGTGAGTTCGCCCGTGATGGCATCCACGGTGGACTTGGGGAAGAGGGTGCGAAGGTGCTCGGCGACGTAATGAGCCGTGGCGATGTAACGGCAGAACACGACCGGGCGAGCCTGGAGCTTCAGGAGTTCTGACAGGTGTTCGCCCAAGGCCTTGAGCTTGGGGTCGCCTTTGCGTCCGCCGAGGGCGTGGGCTTGCTCGATGAGTCTCTTGAGTTGGTCGGACTCCATGATGGCGCCCGGGGGTTCCACGTCGGTGGTGGAGCCGAGGTCGTCGTCGGATCCATCCTGAAGTTTTCCATCGTCCGCGAGGGCGGCGATTTCCTCGGCTGTTCCTTCCAGCCGCGTCGTGAGGGCTCGCTCGGCGGCGGCGGGTGAGGAGCCGACGCAACGGAGGAGCGCGAGGGTCGCGTACCAAATCATGTGCCGTCCGGACGAACCGGCGGCCTCGGTCCGGGTGGCGAGGTTGACGCAGTAGTCTTGGACGGCGTCAAAGAACTCCCCCCATTCGCCCGTGAGCCGGTAGGTGACCTCGGCGGTCAACCGCCGCGGGAAGACACTGGTGTCCTGCCATTCCTCGATGTCTTTGCGGCGACGTTGGACGAAATGGGCGGCCAATTCCTCGCGGAGCTTCAGGCGCTCGTTTTCGGGGAAGTCCAACAGGCGACCGAACCGAGGAGCCAGAAGGGAAAGAAGGTTGTGGAAGGAGGCATCGTCGCCGGAGTGCGGGGTGGCGGTGAGGAGGAGCAGGTGGCGGTCAGCCTGTTCGGTGAGCTTTTGGAGCAGGGCGAAGCGGAGCTGCTTGCCTTGTCCTGAGGCGGCGCAGGAATGGGCCTCGTCCACGATGATGAACTCCGGCGCGATGGACAGAAAGTGGTCGCAGTGCCGTTCGCTCTTGATGTAGTCGAGGCTCACGACCACGACCGGATGGTGCTCGAAGAGCGAGGCGCCGGGCGGGAGGTTCCGTTCGAGGCGTCCGACGCTGGATGCGGTGAGCGCGGCGGCCTGGAAGTGGAAATGCCGGGATAGTTCGGCCTGCCATTGCTCCACGAGGTGAGGCGGGCAGAGCACGGCAAAGCGGTTGATTTCGCCGCGGTCCCACAGTTCACGGGCGATGAGTCCGGCTTCGATGGTTTTTCCGATGCCCACGTCGTCGGCGATGAGGAGGCGAACGGTGGATTGCCGGAGCGCCATGAGAAGCGGGACCAACTGATAGGCGCGGGGTTCGACGGCGATGTTGGCGAAGGACCGGAAAGGTCCGGCACCGGAGCGGAGCTTGAGCTGCAAGGCGTCCCGCAGGAGCTGTGCGGCCGTGTGGTTTCCTGGCATCGACGGGTCGGGCTCCGGAAACGTGGCGGGAGCTGGCGGCACAAACTCCAAGCCCGGGATCAGCGTGGTGATGTCCTCCTCGGAGCCTCCGAGTGGGCGGAGGCGCAGCAGGGTGTCTGAGGAACCCGGCTGCACGACCCACTCGCGGTCGCGAGCCTTGACGAGGGCTCCGGGACTGAAGGAAAGCGCGGTCATGGCGAAGCAGGAGAGGCGGGACCGAAAACGTCGGGGTGAGCGAGGAAGACGGAGGGCCAGGTTCCGGGGTCGTTGGGGAACTCGATGATGGAATAGCCCTTGTCGGCCGCGTAGGTCTCCAATGCTGGAGATGATGGGCGGAGCAGGACGATGGCTCGAACCGACCGATAGAGGGCGTCTACCGTGCCGAGGCCATCCGGCAGGTCTTGGCCTACGGAGTCTGGGGCTCGGTGCCCAAGGCCGGCGCGGGTTTCCTGCCACCGGACGAAGGCGTCTCCAGGTTGTTCAGCGAGCGAAAGCCCTGTGGGAACTTTGGGGCGGGCGGGGCCGACCGTCGCCTGGGCAAGGCTAACCAGAAAGTGCAACGCCTCGGGGTCCCGCCGATTGATCAGTTCGTGGTCGGGCTGGTTGAAGTAGGACAGCAAACATTGGTAGCAGCCTGCTTCGCAAATGTGAGTTCCATCGGGTCGCTTGTTTTCGACGGCCGCAAGGTCTTCCAGAGTGAATGTCTCCGGCAGTTTGGCGGTATCGTAGTGGAGGAGGTTGAGTGCCTCCCTGGCCACGACGGCCAACTGTTGGCTGCTTTGGCCGAGCCGGCTCAAGACACCGGCGCCACCCTCAGCAGCCTCATAGAACAAGAGTGACTTTCGGGAGGAAGAGTCCGGGAGCGCCTCCACCACGAGTTCCGCTTCCTCAATTTGGAAACTCTGGGTGATGCCGCGCTTGAGCGCCGCCTGAACGGTGGTCATGGCGGTTTCCGACAGCGGGATGCACGGGGTGAGGATGAGGATGTTCCGATGATCTTCGACGAATGGGACAATCCGTTGGTTGGGCTCCTTGGCCTGTCGGGGTGATGGAGTTTCCTCCCCCTCGGCCGGTGCTTCGTCGGGGCTGTCCTGTTTACTCCAACGGCCGTTGAGTGGGTTGATGAAGAACCCGAGCTGGCGTTTGTCCTTTCGCCGTCGCCATCCCTTGTTGATGCGCCAGATCTTGGCGGATGGGGAGTAGGTCAGGTTGGCGACCGGGTCTGATTCACCGGCGGGGACGGCTTCGGACAGGTGACGTTCGACCTGTCCGGTGGAGCCAGGCATGAACCGGTAGGTGGTTTGGAGTTCGTAGCCTTGGCGTTGCCGTTCCTCTTCGTTCACCGAGATGCGTTCCTGGGGAACGGTCTCGACGTTTTCGACCTTGTAGAGCGTGTTGACTCGGTGGGTATCGGACAGGAGTTCGTTACAATGTTCGCAGACGTTGGCGAGTGCTTCGGGTTGGCCTGATTCACCGAGATGACCGTAGCCGCACTCAGGGCAGATGCGGGCGCTGGTCGTGGGGAGCGTGGAATCTGCTGAAACGGAATCGCGGCTCGTGATGTTCAACTTGGCGCGGTCCACCCGGAACATCCGCCCGGCATGGTAGATGAGACTTCGCGGTCCAAACTCAGACAGGGCGAGGAAGCGCGGACGGCTCACCATGCTTCCCTCGTCGTTCTGACCGTTTCGATTGCGGCCTGTGGCGGGAATCCATGCCATGAGGGGAAGGCGCGGGAAGTTGTAGCCGGGAAGGAAGCCTTGGCTCGCGAGGTAGCGGAAGGTGTAGAAGTCGTTGTTTTGGGTGTTTCCAGTCTTCAAGAGGAGCTGAAGCTGGTTCTTGGCATCGAGGTAGCGCCGGTTGGCGTTCTCGCGCTCCCTGGGGTCGGTGGCTGGACTGCCGATGATCTTGTTGGCGGCAGCGAGCTGCTGTTGCACCCCGTCGTAGAGTTTTCGCCATCGCTCGAAGGCGGCGTCGAGGTCCGTGGAACTGCGGTGGATGACCTCTTGGGCGAACTGCGGCGTGAACCAAGGGGCACGCTCTGGCGTCAGGTGTTGGCTGACCTGTTGGAGGACTCGATGGGCCTGTTCGAGGGCCCGTTGGGCGGCATCTGGGTCAGAACAGCGGCTTTGGAGAGCGGGCTTGATGGGTTTGCCGGGCTCATCCAGGACCAGCAGGGGAGAGATGCTCGTCTCGATTTCGGCGCGAAGCTCGGCGAGCCAAATGGCGTGCAGGTGGCTTTCGATGAGGTTCCTGTTGGCCAACTCCAGGGTCGGAGCCCGGACGATGCCATGAACCATGTCGGTGGCGTGGTGAAAGAACCACTGGTCATGCGGGCTCATGGCCGCGCAGTAGGTGACCACCAAGGCAGCCTGTCCGGCTCGACCGGCCCGACCGCTGCGTTGGGCGTAGTTGGCCGGTGTCGGCGGAACGTTTCTGAGATAGACGGTGCTTAGGGACGAGATATCGACCCCGAGCTCCATGGTGGGTGAACAGTAAAGGACCGGCAGCCGGGGCATGGGCCCCTTGTTGTTGGGATTGTTGGTCCAGTCCTCGGTGTCCCGGTCATTCCTGCGGAATCGTTGTTCGAGGACCTTTCGGTTGTCAGGATCCACCTGGGCTGTGTGTTCACTGGCGACGAAGTCAAAGAACGGATGACCCTGTTGGTTCAAGACCTCCGCGATGCTCAGATAAAGCCGTCTGAAGAAGCGGTTCGCTCGGGCCTGGGCCTCGGGATGGTCCAGCGTGAGTTGCCAGTTCAGGGCCGATGATTTCAGGGTCCATCCCAGCAACTGGCGGTTGTCCACCACTTGGCTTTGGACGTAGCCGTGACGCTCCGCGGCCCGAAGCAGGAATCGGATGACCTCGATCCATTCTGGTTTTCGAAGCCCATCTGCTGCCGTGGCGGATGGGGAGCTTTTCCAGAACGGCGCGTACTGAAGCAGGCGGACGAGCTTGGAGTTGGCTCCGCCGCCGACCAGGTCGGCCCGCTTCTTGCCGTTGCCGTCGGGCCGCTTGTCGAGGAGGAGGTAGTGGGTCGTCGCGAGTCGCTCGTCCTGGCCGAAGGTCCATCGCTCGTTGAGGTAATTGAAGGCCTTCCCCTTGTTGGCCTCCTGGTCCTGGGCATTGAGATAGCGGGATTCAACACACAGGTTTCGCGCCATCTCACCGAAGATGATCCGGGCCATCTCGGAGCGTTCCTCTGGACGAAGGCGTGACAGGAACGGGTTGCCGGCGAAGGACGGGGAATGGTTGGCGAACTCATCGAGCCCCTCATATCCAACTTTGACCAAACGAAGCTGGTCCAGGTTGGGATTGTTGTAGCGCCAGCCCTTCCTCAGGTCGTGCAGGAGCCGATAGCCCAGCACGAAACGGAGGGCCTTCTGAGCCTCCTTGAGGGCCAGTCCCAGCAGCTCAGGGTCGCGGAGGTACTCAGCGAGGTTTCCCGGATCTTTGCTGCCAAAGCCCAGCGCATTGAAGACGGCATCGGGAAGGGTTTCCTCCGTTAGGACACCCCCGTTGGAGCGCAATCCGCCCAGAAGTCCGGCCCGAAGCAGGAGCAGGAAGAGAAAGTCGTTGAAGTGTCCTGCCTGCAAGGCGGCGTCCTGACGGTTGTCCGTGAAGCCCAGGAGCTTGCGGACGTCGGGCGCACCCACCTCGGCGGATTGCCTGGCGTAGAGTTGCCGGAGAATGGCGAGGGTGATGACGGTCGTGGCGGAGGATCGGCCCTCACCTGAAAGGCTGGCCAGCCGGTTGATGTCACGGCCGAAGGCTTCGTGCTGCGTTCCGCAGTTCACGCAGAATCGAAACTTTCCGGGGATGAACCAGAAAGGGGCACCTTTCCCGTTGCAACCTTGCGGATCGACCCGGACATCAACTGGGGCGTTGGGCCGGTACTGGGCCCGGAGGACTGGCTCGTCCCGGGAGGTATCGAGCCAGGAGTCAGGGAAGTCGGTTACCTCGCCTTGGAACTCCTGGTCGGGACGCTTGGGAGCGAGGAATCCCGGCGACAAGTCATCGTCTGACTCCGCAGTTGTGTCGTCGATTTCGCGGGGCAAAAAGTGCGGAGCCTGCCGTTTGTGAAACCAAACCGGGTGGTATTCCTGACCGCAATCCCGACAGAAATGCGCTGGATAGAGGAGGACGTGTTGGTCCTGGCGTCCCGGTGCATACCGCTGGGGGTCCAGGGTGATGGTCCGCTCTTCGAAGGGCTCCAAGGTACACAGCACCTTGCCGGCACCGCTGATGAACTGGTGCAGCTTGAAGGCGAACAGAGCCCGGCCGTCCGCAGTCTGGACGTGTTGTGCCGCCTCGAAGAACTCCATGAGGGATTCACGGGCCACCGAGATATCGACCCCGGCGTCGGCAGAGAGTTTCTCGGCTGCGGTGTTCAGGGAGATGGGCCGGGCCCTTTCGGGTCGCCCGCTCTCTGGCAAATGGAGGCCCAGATTGAGTTCCACCCAAACAGCCAGTGGGTCTGAGACGAAATCTTTCGGATCTGCCCAAACGTGCTCTCCGCTCGCAATCCTCTGGGCCAGACGAGGCTTCACGGAAGCGATTCCAAGGGTCGGGTCCGTGGCCCGTTCCAGCGTTTCACCGATGACGTTTTCCTTTGGAATCGCCTGACCGAACAAGGTGCTCGCGACGCTCGCGACCACGGCTTTTCGGTCCTCCTGAGTGCCCGTGCTCGACATGGTCGCCGAGGTGCCGATGCAGACGAGGTTCTGGGCCTTGAACTTCTCCCGCAACCTTCGGACTAGAAGTGCGACATCGGCACCTTGTCTGCCGCGATAGGTGTGGAGTTCGTCAAGGACAAGGAATCGCAGTCCATCGCAATGCTCGACCACACGGCGATCAACATCCTCATACCGGGTGAGGATGAGTTCGAGCATCATGAAGTTGGTCAGGAGGATGTCCGGAGGGTTTTCGGCGATGGCAACCCGCTCGTGGGTCTTTTCCTGGCCGGTGTACCGGGCAACGCGAATGGGTTGGCGCCCATCGTCGAACTTCTTGAGAAACTTCCCCACTTCCTCCAACTGGCTGTTCGCCAGCGCGTTCATCGGGTAGATGATGATGGCGCGTGTCTTGGGCGTTGGGTCGGCTGTTTTTTCACGGAGAATCCGGTCGAAGATGGGGATGAAGAACGCGAGGGATTTACCGGAGCCAGTCCCCGTGGTGACGACGTAGCTTTGGCCGTCTCTGGCCTTGGAAAGCGACTCTTGCTGGTGCTGGAAAAGCTGAAGCGGACGGTCCGGTCCGACTCGAAATATTTCTGCTGTTTTGGGGTGCAGAAGTCCTTCTGCGACGAGTTGGTCGATCGATTGGGCTCGCTTGTAGTTCGGATTGATCTGAATGAGGGGCTCAGGCCAGTACCTTCCCTTCGCGTATTCCGCGTCCACCGCTTCGGCGATGTCCTTGGCGCCAATCCGGGTGAAGCTACGGGAGAACGCGGCATATTCGTCCACCAGCTCGCGCCGGAATTGAAAGATATTAGACATGCAGAGCGGTTGGGTAGGTGAAGGGTTCGATTCAGTACGACACCACGAGGATGGGCGAGTCCTCAGGTCAACTCGGGCGTTGGTCGTATAGGCGGGCGGTGGAGATGTCGGAGATGGCCGGCGTCTCGCCTGCTTTGGAAGCTTCGGTCGGACTCTCAACACCATGGGCCGGGTTGATGGTGAAGGCGTCGTCCTTGCAGAGGCAGGCGACGAAGTCGGAGGGCGCGGAAACCTTTCGGCGAATCGTGGCGGGCATGGCTCGAAGGGCGAGATTCTGCGGGCGTGCGCGTCGTTCTTTGAACGGATGCTTTGGTACCACGTCGGGGCGGAAGTTGGGAAGGGTGACAAAAAATGTCCCTCCCCCCTCCACGTGCATGAAAGGGCCTGTTCATGGGGGTTTGGGCGGGGGTGGAAGGGTGGGAATTTTGTTTGGGAGACGGAGTGCGGGGGCGGGGAGCGGGGGGCACGGGGCATGGAATGGGGAGGGGCATTCGGGGGGGGCGGCCGGGGACGGCCGCGCTCCCAGGTGATCTTGGTTCAAGGGTGCGGGATCGGGCGAGGGGTGCGCCGCGTGAGGGCACGCGGCCTGCAACGGGGTCAGGGGTGGTGTAGGCCCGGGTGTCCCATAAGCGTAAACCTTGGTCTGCTTCATCCCCGCATCAGGGGAACCGAGCACCATGGACGGCCCACGAAGACTCGGGTCCACGGACACGATCCGCGGCCACGAGAGGACTCTCTTTTTCGTGTATTTCGTGTGTTTCGTGGTTCGAACCCTTGGCTGCCCTCAAGCACCTCTCATGGCTTCCCTTCGCCTACCCGAGGCAGCACGCGACCACCTCGCCCCCGCATGTAACCGGTCCACATCTCAGCGTTTGTGGAACCACGAAATACACGAAATACACGAAAACCCGGGCCCACAAGCCCAAGGCAAGGGATGCCGCATCGGGCGTTTCGTGTGCGGACGTTCCAAGGTTAACGCTTATGGGGCA
>CAIRNV010000097.1 GCA_903880005.1 uncultured Verrucomicrobiota bacterium
CAAGTCCGCGCCGCCATGGTGGCGTCCGCCTTGGACAACGAATCGCCCGGGTTCGATCGCAATGCCGGTCAGGGCATCGTCATGGCCGACCGCGCCATTCAGTCGGCAGGGCCGCCAACGCCCCTGACGCTCTCCAACTTCTCCCCAGCCAGCGGTGCCATCGGTCAGCCTGTGGAAATCCAAGGAGCCAAGCTCGAGGGCGTGACCCACGTCACCTTCAATGGCAGGAGCGCCTCATTCGTCATCAGGTCACCCAGCACGCTGACGGCCATCGTGCCCGTGGGTGCTTCCACCGGCCCCATCGCGATCGCCAGTGCCGCTTCCAAGGCCACGTCCACGACCTCGTTCGTCGTGCTGCCGACGCCGGTCCTGCTATCCGCCACGCCTTCCAGCGGCGGCCCTGGCACCACGGTCCGCCTTCAGGGCGCGAACCTCTCGGGCACGACGAAGGTTCAATTCAACGACGTGGACGCATCCTTTTCCCAAGTCTCGGACACGGAGCTTCGCGCCACGGTTCCCCTCGCCGCCAGCACTGGACCCGTCTCCGTGCAGACCCCGAAGGGCTCCACCAACAGCCCGTGGAGATTCGTGGTCATTCCCTCGCCCGTGATCACCGCCTTCGCTCCCACCTCGGGCGGCGTGGGAACCCAGGTCATCCTAACGGGCGCCAACCTGGGCCAACTCACCTCCGCGCGCTTCAACAACACCCCCGCCACATGGGTCGTCAACAGCCCCGGCCAAATCACACTGACGGTTCCGCCCGGCGCCACGACCGGCCCCATCTCCGTCGCATCCGCCCAGGGCACGAACACCACCAGCACGCCCTTCACCGTCCTTCCGATCCCCTTGATCTCCTCCTTCTTTCCCACCAACGCGCCCGAGGGTGAGGTCGTTGCCCTGTTAGGCACCAACTTCACGGAGGTCGCCTCGGTTTCCTTCAATGGAGCCCAAGCCGAATTCGTGGCGCTGACGGACTCCCTGATCGTCGCCTTGGTGCCCCCAGGCGCGACCACCGGCCCCATATCCGCCTCGAATCCCTCCGGGACCGGTGCCACGGCCACCTCGTTTGTGATCATGCAACCGCCGTCCAACGACGCTTTCGACAAGCCCGCCATCCTCGTTGGCGCTTCTGGTTCCATCACCAATTCCAACCGGGCCGCCACGAGGCAAGCTGGCGAGCCAGTCCACGCCTCCAACCCGGGCGGAAGGTCGGTCTGGTACCAATGGACCGCCCCGGACAACGGCGTTTGGAAGCTCGACCTGTCTGGCAGCAGCTTTGACACGCTCCTGGCCGTGTATTCGGGAACCAACATCGCCGGCCTTACCCCCATCACTTCCAATGACGATGCCTCCGCCACCAATTCCACCAGCCGCCTCCTTTTCACCGCCATCAAGGGTGCCAGCTACCGCTTTGCCGTGGACGGGTTCAACTCCAGCCAAGGCGAGCCTTATGCCACGTCGTCCGGCAGCTTGAAGCTGACATGGTCCATCGAGGCCCTCGCGCCCGCCATCACGCGCATGTCCACCAACCGCGGGCGCGCCGGGGATTCGGTGACGATCAATGGCTTCAACCTCGCCAACTCCCCCAGCGTCGCCTTCAACAACGTCCCGGCGACGATTCTCTCGGCAACATCCACGCAACTGCGCGTCAGGATCCCCGCCTCGGCTACCGACGGCACCGTCACCGTGACCACGACGGGCGGCACCGTCACCGCGCCCACGCCATTCACGATCATCGTTCCTCCCGACAACGACTGGTTTGCGGGCGCCAAGGACTTTGGCACGCCCAACGGCATGGTCAGCGTGTCCACGATCGACGCCAGCCGGGAGGCTGGGGAGCCGCAGCACGCCGGCAACCTGGGGGGACGCTCCGTTTGGTATCGATGGACGGCGCCGCGAAGCGGCCTCTTCTTGTTTGAAACCACGGGCAGCTCATTCGACACCGTCCTGGCCGCCTACTCAGGCAACACCCTTGCCTCCCTGGTGCCCGTGGTTGCCAACGACGACGCAGGTGCCCTCGTCACCAGCCGGATCCTGATCAACGCGGTGGCATCGCGTTACTACAACATCGCCATCGATGGCGCGGAGGGAGCCTCTGGAAACGCCACCCTTCGTTGGACCGAAGTCGGCAACAAGCCCGTGATCACCGACTTCACCCCCTTGGACGGCGGCATCCAAAGCCTCGTGACCGTCCGCGGCGCGAACCTCACCAACGTTTCATCTATCAGACTTGGAGGGACCAAGGTCGAATCCTTCACCGTTGTCTCAGCAGATCAAATTCGGTTTCGGGTGCCCGTGGGCTCAACCAACGGCGTCATCTCCATCGCGACATCGTCTGGGACGGCCGAAAGCCCCGGGGCCTTCCAAGTCACCGATGCCCCGTCCAATGATGACTTCGCAAGCGCCGCGATCATGTCCGTCGGGAGCTACCAATTGCGGGATTTCAATAACTCCAAGGCCACCTTCGAGGACAACGAGCCTCGGCATGCACGAGAGCCCGGCGGCAAATCCCTCTGGTATTCGTGGAGTCCGCCCTCCTCCGGGCTGTACGCAATCGACACCGATGGCTCCGGCTTTGACACCACCTTGGCGGTGTACACGGGCTCGGTGCTCTCCACGAACATGACGGTCGTCGCATCCAATGATGAGTTCGGGAGAACGCATGCCAGCCGCGTCGAGTTTTACGCATCGACCAATGTCCAATACAAGATCGCCGTCGATGGATACCGCGGAGCCTCGGGACAGGGGTTCCTGCGGATCCAGCCTGCCGTTGCTGAACGGATCTCATTGCAAACATCCTTTGGGCCCGAACAAGGTTATTTTCCATACATACCTCTCGGCGGACAGAACGGTTGGACCTCCACGGGCACCGGAGGCAACGGCGTTTTCACGAAAGGCCTCCCTTGGGGAGGGCAGCAAGGGTACATTGGGATCGACGGCACCGGCGTTGAAGTGCGCAAGCCGCTCGGCATCGTGCCGGACAGCACGCGGTCCGTGATCCGCTTCGACATGGACTTTGCCATCTACGACTCCACCAACTGGAACTATGACGGCTTCAGGATTCGTTTCTACAACCGTTCCAACCAACGGCTGTTCACCATCGGGTTGAATAACTTCGACGGTTCCATGTATTCGATTGGGGATTCAACGACGTCTCCCCAGCGATTCATGCCGGTCACGTTTGTAAACTCCCGCATCTATCACCTCGCCGTTGTGATGGACTTCAAGGCCAATCGTTGGTCGGCCTACCTTGATGACAGTTTGGTGGAGTGGGATCAGCCTATCAGCGACGCCGGTGCGACCTTGGACCTGGATGCCGTGGCCTTGGCATGGGTTCCCCGGAACCTGGCCAACCCTGGCAACAACTACATGGTCTTCGACAACTACAAGGTCACCAGCATGCCGAACCCGCGCCCGTCCGTGGCGGCGATGAGTCAGTCCACAACCGTGACCGAGGGTGTCGGGACCGTCTTGGCGGTCGTCGCCAATGGCACCCCTCCCTTCGCCTATCAGTGGCTTCGTGACGGCGTCGCGATCCCGGGCGCAAACAAGCCCCTCCTGAGGATCCCTTCGGCCGATGCCGGTGATTTGGGGAACTACTCGGTTCGCATCATCAACGACTATGGATGGCTGACCAGCTCGACGGTCTTCCTCGACGTCGTTCCCCTAGGATTGGCGATGGAGGCGGGCGGCATGCTTCGCATTCAAGGTGCGCCGGGCCAGAGGGTCCGGATCGAGTTCTCCACGGACCTCAAGGTTTGGCGTCTCTTCGACAGCGCGACAACCGGCCCCGACAGGACAGTCCGCGTCAATGGCAACGTCCAGGGGAGGAGCGCTGGTTTTTACCGGGTTGTTCTCGAGTAGGGCCGCCGACCGTCCGGCATCCATGCCGTTCCAGCCATGAGACCCCGCATGATTGAGGCGGCAATGCCCCGGCCCGTTGGCTCGGGGATCACGATGCTCCTTGCCGTCGTCATCGTGATGGCATGGGCCGTTTTCGAGAACATGGTCCGGGCTCAGGGTGTTGCCCCGTCGGCTCCAACCGCCGTCCTCGATGTCATCCGTCGCAACGCCGTTGCGGGCGATGCCTCAGCGCAACACATGCTGGGCGAGACGTATTCAAAAGGCATCGAGGTGCCCAAGAACGAGGCGGAAGCCATCCAGTGGTATCGAAGAGCGGCCGACCAAGGCCATGCCGAGGCGCAATTCAGCCTTGGCATGATTTATACGGAGGGTCGCGGCATTCCCAAGGATGATGCCGAGGCTGTGAAGTGGTTCCGCAAGGCGGCCAAGCAATCTCATTCGGGCGCGGAATACCGGCTGGCCATGGCATGCCTCCTTGAAGCGGGGACAAGCCGGAGCATG
>CAIRNV010000098.1 GCA_903880005.1 uncultured Verrucomicrobiota bacterium
CGCGGGCATGCTCCTGCCCGCGTTGGGCCGGGCCAAGGCCGCAGCGCTTCGCACCCGTTGCCTCAGCAACCTGCACAACGTCGGCATCGGCATGCTGATGTATGCCGACGACACCAGCGGCTACATCGCCCGCGGCAACTACACGCCGTGGTTCCTCGCCTACATGCCCCAAACCGGGACGATTCAATTGGATCGGTCGTGCTTGCTCGACCTGCTTGTGCAAATCCTTCGTCGTTCGCTCGTTGCGGGCCTCGTGCCGGCCCGCGCCTCGCTCACTCCTCGGCTTGCGCAAGCATCTGCTTCGCAATCACTCCCCTCCCAACTGAATCGTCCCGGCTCCGGCAAGTTCGCCTGGAGCTGCCCGTCGAGGAACGCGGGTTTGCGGGACCAGTCCACCAGGGCGGCGACAGGCGGGAAGAGCATCTCGAGGAAGGGCCGAAACAGGCGCTCGATGACGAGCTTCCATGCGGCGTCGTAGTGGTTGGGCGGGGCCTTCAAGTGCGCAGGCATCGTTCCCGCGCCGGGCGAAGGCAAAACGTTGTTGGGGGCAAGTCGTGCAGGCCCGCATGAACGGGAAATCGAGGGCAGGACAGGGCTCTCACAAAACACGTGCCGGCCTGCACGACCGATCCAACTGAATCCTCCCGGACAAGTTGAAACTTGAAACTTCGACATCGTGGACAACCCTTGCGTGGTTCTTCGTCACCGAGCGCAACTTCACATGTACGGCTTTTCCATTCCCTACGTCATCGAGCAAACGGGCCGCGGCGAGCGGTCCTACGACCTGTATTCGCGGTTGCTGGTGGACCGCATCGTGTTCCTCGGCACCGAGGTCAACGACATGGTCGCCAACGTCATCATCGCGCAGCTCCTCTTCCTGCAGATGGCGGACCCCAAGAAGGACATCCACTTCTACATCAACTCGCCGGGCGGGAGCGTCACGGCGGGCCTGGCCATCTACGACACGATGCAGTGGGTGAGCTGCGACGTGAACACCTACTGCGTGGGTCAGGCCGCGAGCATGGGGGCCGTGCTCCTCGCGGGCGGCACCCGCGGCAAGCGTTACTCCCTCCCCAATGCCCGCATCATGATCCACCAACCCTGGGGTGGCGTGCAGGGCCAGGCGTCCGACATCAGCATCCAGGCCCGCGAGATCCTCCGGTTGCGCGACCGCCTCAACGAGATCCTCGCCCACCATTGCCAGCGCTCGATCGACGACATCGTGCGCGACACCGACCGCGACAACTTCCTCGGGGCCGAGGAGGCCAAGACCTACGGCATCGTGGACGAGGTGGTGAAGAGCCGCCGCGAGCTGCCGGGGCCGGCCGCCGAGCCCGCCAAGGCCTAGCGGCGCGTCACGCAACCGAGTCGCACCCCGCGCGAACGGCCCGCCATGGCACGACCCACCCAGATCACGATGTGCAGCTTCTGCGGCAAGGCGAAGGCCGAGGTCCGCAAGCTGATCGCCGGCCCGGGCGTGTTCATCTGCGACGCTTGCGTCGCCGTGTGCAAGGGCGTGCTCGACAAGGAGGCCGCCCAGGACGCCCGCCCCGCCGTCCGCGCCCTCAACCTGCCCAAGCCCGCCGACATCAAGCGTCACCTCGACCAGTTCGTCGTGGGCCAGGACGACGCCAAGCGCACCCTCGCGGTCGCCGTGTACAACCACTACAAGCGCGTCATGGCCCTCGCCCAGGAGGCACCGGCCGGGGACGACACCGCGCCCGCGCCCGCGCCGCCACCCGCCGCCACCGGGTCCGACCTCGCCGAGCTGGAGAAGAGCAACATCCTGCTGCTGGGCCCGACGGGCTCCGGGAAGACGCTCCTGGCACGGACGTTGGCGCGCCTGCTCGACGTGCCGTTCGCCATCGCCGACGCCACGTCCATCACCGAGGCCGGCTATGTGGGCGAGGACGTGGAGAACATCGTGCTCCGGCTCCTCCAAAACGCCGACTTCAACGTCAAGCGCGCGCAGGTGGGCATCATCTACATCGACGAGATCGACAAGATCTCGCGCCGGACGGAGAACGTCTCGATCACGCGCGACGTCTCGGGCGAGGGCGTGCAGCAAGGGCTGCTCAAGCTGCTCGAAGGCACGGTCTGCAACGTGCCCCCTCAGGGCGGCCGCAAGCACCCGCAGCAGGAATACATCAAGGTCGATACCACCCACATCCTCTTCATCTGCGGCGGCGCGTTCGTGGGGCTGGAGCGCATCATCGAGCGGCGCCTGGGCCGTCAGGTGCTCGGGTTTGGCGGGCCCGCCGGCCAACGCGCCTCCCAGCTTGCGCAGCCCGAGGACATCCTCCGCCGGGTCGAGCCCGAGGACCTCATGGCCTTCGGCTTCATCCCCGAGTTCATCGGCCGCCTCCCCGTCGTGACCGTGCTGGAGCCGCTGTCGGAGGAGGACCTGATCCGAATCCTGACGGAGCCGCGCAACGCCTTGGTGAAGCAGTTCGCCCGGCTGCTGGGGCTGGATGGCGTGGAGCTCGTGTTCACGCCGGACGCCGTGCGCGAGCTGGCTGCCCGCGCGCGAGAGAAGGGCACGGGGGCCCGGGCGCTCCGGGCCATGGTGGAACGGCTCATGCGCGACGTGATGTTCGACATCCCGGGCTCGGAGGACATCGTGGGCGTGACGGTCAACCGGGCGGTGGTGTGCGGCGAGGCGCTGCCGGTGCTGCGTCGGCGGACGGACCAACAGGCGGCGTAGCCGGGACCA
Organism: uncultured Verrucomicrobiota bacterium; assembly: GCA_903880005.1. GTDB lineage: Bacteria > Verrucomicrobiota > Verrucomicrobiia > Limisphaerales > UBA9464 > UBA6176. The sequence continues at coordinate 2,714 of CAIRNV010000098.1, forward strand.
TACAGCGGCGAGACCAGCGACCCGTCCGAGGTTGGCCCCGCCCGTGAACCTTGGGGTCCAAATCGGGCGCGCGCAGGAAGACAGCCGAGCCAGCCAACCACCCCAAGCTCCGCCCTAACGAGCCAGCTTCTTCAGAGCCCCCTCCTTCCAAGCCCATGTCCACGGCACGGCATCCATGGTGGCGACGACCCCTGCGTTGGCTGGTGGCGCTGGCGTTGTCCCCGGTGGCGCTGGGTCTCTCGTGGGCGTTGCTGGACGTCGTGACGGCTCCCCGCAACCGATTGGACGCGTGGGTTCCGCTGGGTTGTGGCGCGCTGATCTGGGTGGTGATCTTCCTCATGTTGCCCAAGCCCATGTGGCTGTACGTCGTGGGGCACGAGCTCACCCACGCGCTGTGGACGTGGGCGTTTGGCGGGCGCGTCAGCGGCTTCAAGGCCACGTCGAAGGGCGGCCATGTCATCGTGTCCAAGTCCAACGCCTTCATCGTCCTCGCGCCCTACTTCTTCCCGCTGTACGCGGCGTTGTGGGCGGGGGCGTTCCTCGTGGCGAACTGGGCGATGGGCTGGCACGGCCAGGAGTTCTGGCTGCGGCTGGGCATCGGCATGGCCTACGCGTTCCATGTCACGCTCACCGGGCACGTCCTGAGGCATCGACAGCCCGACATCGACGGCGAGGGATGGGTCTTCTCGGCGGTCCTGGTGTGGCTGATGCACGCGCTCCTGATGTTGGTCGCGTTGCCCGCCATCACGGCGTCGATGGCCCCGGTGGATGCCCTCCTGCGCGCGGGGCGTCGCATCGCCCAGGTGGTGATGGGGATGGCCCGGCTGATCCTGTAGCCCATCGGCCCGCCGGCGGCGTGGCCAGAACGATGCAGTTGGGAGGGAAGTGATTGCGAAGCAGATCCAGCAAGCACGACTGATCCAACTGAATCGTTCCGGCTCAGGCGATGATTTGCCGGATGGGCGCGGCGTCGAGCACGCCGGTCAGCTTGTGGGCGAGCCCGCCGTGGAAGTAGGTGAGGCGCTCGTGGTCCATGCCCATGAGGTGCAGGATCGTGGCGTGCAGGTCGCGCAGGTGATGCGGGTCCACCACGGCCTCCTGGCCCAACTCGTCGGTCTCGCCGTGGCTCGTGCCCCCGCGCACGCCGCCACCCGCGAGCCAATAGGTGAAGCCCTTCGGGTTGTGGTCGCGGCCGCCCGGCTTGCCACCCGTGTTGAAGGTCTCCGAGACCGGCATGCGACCGAACTCGCCGCCCCATACCACGAGGGTCTCGTCGAGCATCCCGCGTTGCTCGAGGTCGGCCAGCAAGGCCGCGATGGGCCGGTCCACCTCCGGGCAGTGCAGTCGAAGGTTCTCCTCGATGCCGTGGTGGCCATCCCAGGTGTTCTGGCCGCCCGCGCCCCCGCCGCCGGAGTAGATTTGGACGAAGCGAACGCCGCGCTCGACGAGCCTTCGTGCCGTCAGGCATTGGCGACCGAAGGGCGCGGGGCCCAACGCGAGCGGGTGCCAGTCCGGCTTGGGCTCGTTGATCCCGTAGGCGTCGAGCGTGCGCGGGTCCTCGCCCGAGAGGTCGAGGGCCTCGGGGGCCGTCGCTTGCAGGCGGAACGCCAGCTCGTAGCTGGCGATGCGGGCCGCCAGCTCCGTCTGGCCGGGGCGCCCTTGCAAGTGCTCCGCGTTGATCGCGTTGATGAAGTCGATCTCGCGCCGTTGCATGGACCGGCTGACGCCTGCGGGCGGGCGCAGGTTGAGGATGGGGTCGCCCACGGTGCGGAGGACGGTCCCTTGATGCACGGCGGGCATGTAGCCGGCCGACCAATTCGGGGCGCCGGTCGTCGGGCCGCCGCGCGGGTCCAGCATGACGACGAACGCCGGCAGGTCGCGGTTCGGCGTGCCCAGCCCGTAGGAAAGCCATGCGCCCATCGACGGATGCCCTTGCAGGATGCGGCCGCTGTTCATCTGCAACACCGCGCTGCCATGGGCGAACGAGTCGCTGTAGAGGGACTTCACCACGGCAAGCTTGTCCATGTGACGCGCCAGGTGCGGGAACGCGTCCGAGCACCACAGGCCCGACTGGCCATGCTGCCGGAACACCCGCCGGCTCGCCTGCAACACCGCCCGCGTCCGGGTCGCGCGGCGGAACTCGTTGTCGATCGTCTGGCCGTCGCGTCGTTGCAGCTCCGGCTTGTAGTCGAAGAGGTCCACCTGCGACGGCCCGCCGAACATGAACAGGAAGATGACCGACTTGGCCCGCGCGCGCCGGTGGGGCGGGCGAGGCTCGACGGGGTTGAGCGGCGGCGCGGGGACGGGCCCGGGGGTGGAAGCGCCCCCCCGCAGGCCCTGGCGCGCGAAGAACCCGTCGCCCTCCAGCAACGAGGCCAGCGCGAGCCCGGCGAAGCCGGCGCCCATGTCCCAAAGAAACTGACGGCGCGGCGTGGAATGGTCGTCGGGGTTCATGACGTGGGGACGGGGCGGTCAGTCCACATGGACGACCTCGTTGAGGTTGAGCCATGCCCGGCAGAGGCTTTCCCATGCGACCAGGTCGGCGTCGCCCAGGCCGAGGTGGGCGGCCTCGCGTCGCTGGGCCTCCAGGAGGCTCCTGGCGGCGGCCTGCTCGGCGGCGCCCGGCGACCGCTGCACGGCGAGCCGGAACCCGAGCCGGATCCGCGCGTCGTCGTCACGACCCGCCTCGTGGGTCAATCGGGCGGCGAAGGCGCGGGCCTGCGCCCGGGCAAAGGGGTCGTTCAGGAGCATCAAGGCCTGGGGCGCCACGGTCGTCACGGGACGCTGGCCCAACGCCGACGTGCTGTTGGCGAAGTCGAGGCATTCGAGCAAGGGGACCTTCAACGCCCGCTTCACGACGAGGTACACGCTCCTCCGGTTCTGCTCCACCCCGGGGCTGTCTTGCCAGCCCTTGCCCGCCGAGTCCTGGGTCGTGTGGACCTCCGGCGGGAGCGTCGGGTAAACGCTGGGGCCGCCCTGGGCCCGGTTCAGCGTCCCGCTCACCGCAAGCCAGGTGTCCCGCACCGCCTCGGCCTCGAGCCGACGCGGGTTCTGGCGCCATAGCAGGGCGTTGGCCTCGTCGATGTCCAGCGCGCGTCCCGGCGCGGCGCGGGACGACATCCGATAGGCGCGGCTGGTCATGATCAGACGGTGCATGCGCTTGAGGCTCCAACCGCCCGCCACGAACTCGGCCGCAAGGTGATCCAGCAGCTCCGGATGCGTGGGCGGCAGGCCCGTGCGGCCCAGGTCGTCCGGCGTCGGCGCCAAGCCGCGCCCGAAGTGATGTTGCCACACCCGGTTGACCATCACGCGGGGCGTGAGGGGGTTGGACGCGCTGGCGATCCAGTCGGCGAGCACCGAGCGCAGGCCGGTCGTGGGCGCATTCCCCGGCCGGGACGGCGCAGCCGGCACGGACGCCGTGAGCACGGCGGGAAACCGGGGCCGCGCCTCGCCGCCCGGCGACCGGGCGTCGCCGCGCATCAAGACGCGGGTGGGCACGGGGACGGGGCCGTTCTCCGCGACGACGAGCGCCTGGTCGAACGGCGGTGCCATGTTGCGGGCCCCCTGGATGGCCGCCGTCAGGGCCTCGCGTTCGCCCGGGGTCCCCTTCGGCCCCTGGCCCAGGGCGACCAAGCGCGTCTCGAGCTCGCGAACGCGTGCGGCCTGGCCTTCCGCCCAATGCGCCAGCTCCCGGCGGGACGCCAGGGGCCGCGTGATCTTGCCCGTGCCGCGCCCGCCGCCTCCCCGGTGCTGGAGCCCGTATCCGTCGATGCTTCGGAGGAACGCCAGCAACGAGTAGTAGTCGCCCTGGGCGAGCGGGTCGTACTTGTGGTCATGGCATCGCGCGCACCCCACCGTCAGCCCAAGGAACGCCGTGCCCGCCGTCGAGAGCATGTCATCCAGGTCGTCGTACTCGGCCGCCATCGTGTCGTCGGGCTCGTCGTCCCAGACGTGGAGCCGGTAAAAGCCCGTGGCGATGATGGCCTGCCGGGCGGGGTCAGAAAGCTGGGCCGACGACGCCCACTCGGCCTCGGCGATCTCGTCCCCCGCCAGTTGCTCGCGCACGAACTGGTCGTAGGGCTTGTCCGCGTTGAACGAGCCGATGACGTAGTCGCGGTATCGCCACGCATGGGGCTTGGGGCCGTCCCGTTCGTAGCCGTTGCTCTCCGCATACCGGACAAGGTCCAGCCAATGCCGACCCCATCGCTCGCCGTAGTGGGGCGACGCGAGCCAGCGGTCCACCAGCGCCGCCCAGGCCGCGTCCGACGGATCCCGCTCGAACGCCTCCACGTCCGCCGGGATCGGTGGCAGGCCCAGCAGGTCAAAGGAACCTCGTCGAACCTGCTCGCGCGGCGATGCCGGCGGCGCGAGGTCGAGGCCATGCCGTCGCAGCTTGAGGGAGATGAACGCGTCCACCGGATGCCCCGCGCCGGGCGGTGCGACGCTGCGTTTCAACGGCTGGAACGACCAATGCGCCCGGTCGGCCTCCGTGATGGCGAAGGGACGCGGGCGAAGCTCGGGCGCATGGCCTTGCGCCAAGGCCGCCTCCGCCAACCACGCCGCCAGCGCGATCCAAAAAGGCCACGCCCGCCGCCAACTCCATGGGGGAAACCGCTCGTCCATCACGCCAACAGGGGATGTGGAAACCCTGGGACCTTCACCGACCGAAGCCAAGCCCGACAACGCCCGAGAGGAAGGCGCGGGAGTAGGTTCCCTCGGGGAGCTCGGCGGCAAGGAAGAGGTAGGATTGAAAGCTGGAGGCATTGACGGCCGTCTTGCTGTCGAACTGGTCCGTGTGGGGGGACAGCTCGGCGTCGGAGATCTGGGACAGCAGATGCAGTCCCTGGAGCTGGACCAGGACTTCGCGGTCGCGGCCGGACAGGACGTGGTGAAGGCCGAGGTGTGCGATGAACTCCTGCGGGGCATGAATGGGCAGGCGACGGTCGGACTTGGAGCCGAGGGCGGCGAAGAGGAGGGTCGCGGCGTCGGGAAGCAGATGGGCGCCGAATGCGGCGAGGGCGTTGGCGATGGCCGCGCGTTGGTCCATGCGGGCAGGCATGGGTTAGGTCTTCTCGGATTGGTTCGCGAGCCAAGCGCGGCCCCTTGGGGCGAGGCGGTAGCGCTGCAGGCGGCTCTGGGGGACGTCTGGAATCATCATCTCCAGCCATCCGGCCTTGAGGAGGGGATTGAGCAAGACTTCGCGGAAGTGCTTGCGGTCGGCCAATCCCACGTGCGCCTGCAATGCCTCGCGGGACTGCGGTGTTGCGGCTGCGTGGAGCAGCTTCTCGACTTGGTGGGTGACCTGGGGGGTGACCTGGGGGGTGACGATGGCCAACGCCGCAGCCAATTCTTCCAAGTGCTTGGTTTGAAGCAACTTGACCCGGGGGGTGACCTGGGGGGCGACTTCACCTGCATCCTGGGGCACCGGTCTCCGCAGGGTCTGGATGAAGCTGGCGCCGTCCTGGCGGAACTCCGGCGACCGGAGGCCGGCATCGCGGCAGCGGGCGATCATGTCGAGGGTGCCGGTGCCGGCCTGCTCGATGTAGCCAGCCAGGAACAGGGGGCCGGCAAGCAGGGGATTCCGGGGGATGGACGCGTGCGGTCGGGTGAGGCGTTCTGGGGACAGGGAGGCCGCAGCGGCGCGACAACTCGGCCGTCCCCAGCCCGTGTTCACGGGTCCGGGTTGGTCGCCATGGGACGGCCTGGTCTTCATATCGTTAAGAGCGAGACGACCCATGGAAGGTCCAGCCATGGGATCCTGGGAGTCGCGCCGCCGAAGTTGTGCCCGAGGTGGGGCGTGGTTGGGAAGAGCGACGACGTGTACCTGGGCGCAGAACATGCCCGAGGCCCTCGATCTGGGTCTGATGCGTCCAGCGCCGGCCACTGGTTGCGCGCATGCACCAAGGCGTGCCCGCAACGAAGGGTACTCGTTTTCGTGGCGACGGGATGCGGGCGAAGCTCGGGGCGCATGGCCTTGCGCCAAGGCCACCCCCGCCAACAGGCGCGGTTCGGCCTCATCGCCGCAGCCGTCGTCCACCGGGTCGTCGTGGCCAAGCCAGGACGATTCCATTGTAAGGGAAGTGATGGCGAAGCAGACCGAGCCAGCACATTCGATCCAACACCTGCCGAGCCTCGGCCGGAACCGCGAACCGCAAACGGCTGACGCGGGCCTCATGGCCCCGGCCCAAATCCCCGCGTACGGAGGGCGGATGCTCGCGATCCACAAGCAGGTGAGTTGCGGCAGGCTGCATGCCAACACGCCCTCGTAGCGAATGGGATGAACCCTTCTCGAGCACCCACGCGCCTGCCTTCTTCGTGTCTTCGTGTCCTCGTGTGAGGCATTCCCAGCTTCCTGACTTCCGGGATCGCCGAACAAGACGCTGTTTTTTTGATCACACGAAGCCACGAAGCCACGAAGAGATCCTGCTGGGTCCACGCTCCTCGGTTGCCGCCCACGGCTTCGGCCGCCGTCGGAATGGGCTTGGGAGAGAATCGCCCGCTGAGACGCGGAGACGCGGAGGCATGGGCTTTAATTCTCTGCGTCTCTGCGTCTCTGCGGGCGGATCAGCCTCATGCACCGGGACACGCTCCTCGGTTGCCGCCCATGGCGTCGGCCGCCGTCGGAATGGGCTTGGGGAGAGAATCGCCCGCTGAGACGCTGAGACGCGGAGGCATGGGCTCTAATCTTCTGCGCCTCTGCGTCTCTGCGGGCGGATCAACCTCATGCACCGGGACACGCTCCTCGGTGGCTACTCAGGGCATCGGCCGCCGTCGGAATGGGCTTGGGAGAGAATCGCCCGCGGAGACGCGGAGACGCGGAGGCATGGGCTCTAATCCTCTGCGCCTCTGCGTCTCTGCGGGCGGATCAACCTCATGCACCGGGAGACCCCAAATCCCCGCGTAAGGAGGTGGGAGGCTCTCGATCCACAAGCGGGTGAGTTGCGACAGGCTGCATGCCAACACGCCGTCGCAGCGGATGGGATGAACCCTTCTCGAGCACTCACGCGCCTGCCTTCTTCGTGTCTTCGTGTCCTCGTGTGAGCCATTCCCAGCTTCCTGACTCACGGGATCGCCGAACGAGACGCTGCTTCTTCATCACACGAAGCCACGAAGCCACGAAGAGATCCTGCTGGGTCCACCGCGTGAGGCGAGGACCGGGCACTCAAGAACGGCTGACGCGCGGGTCACGGCCCCGGCGTGCGACATCGACAGGCCCACCCCGTTCCGGCCATCCTGCTTCCCGCACGTTGCTCATGGCCGAGGTCTTCATCTGTTACGCGCGCAAGGACAACCCCAAGGACGCCCACGAACGGGAGCGTTGGGTGGACCGTCTCATCGTCCACCTCAAGCCCATCGCGCGCAGCCACAAGTTCACCGTGTTCCATGACGACGATGTCCAGCGCGGCGACCAATGGCACCAGACCATCCAAGGCAAGCTCAACGCCGCCCGCGTCGTCGTCCTCGTCGTCTCCCCCCATTTCCTCAACAGCGAATACATCACCGCGAAGGAGATGCCCGTCATCCTCCGGCGTCATCGCGAGGAGGGTCTCCACGTCATCCCCATCCATATCGAGCACTCCATCTACGACAGTGTTCAGTACGATTTTATCACATCAGACGGTACTTCATCCCAAGCCTCGATCGGCGACTTCCAAGGCATCGGTGTCTCGGAGGGCGTCCTGAACAGCCTTGAAGCGGCCAAGCAGGAGAAACTACTCACGGTGCTCGCCAAAGACGTTCAGAAGTGTGTCGCCCAATCCAAGGGCCAGGCCAGGCCATCCCGGCCAGCCGCCGTCCCGACCCCATCCCCCTCCCCCCTGCCCGACCGCTGGACCAATTCCCTCGGCATGATCTTCGTGCCGGTGCCCCGGACGGACGTCCGCTTTGGCATCTGGCCGGTGCGCGTCCAGGACTACGCCGCCTATGCCAAGGCCAACCCCAACGTGGACCGGTCATGGGAAAATCCCCAATACCAAGGCGTCCCCGTCACGCCCGGCCCGGAACATCCCGTCGTCAACGTGAGCTGGAACGACGCCACCGCCTTCTGCCAGTGGCTCACCCAACACGAGCGCCGCACGCGTCTCCTGCCCCCCAACCTCGCCTATCGCCTCCCCACCGATCTTGAGTGGAGCGCGGCCGTGGGGCTCCCTCCCGAATCAGGGGCCACGCCCAAGGATCGCCACGGGAAAATCCCGGATGTCTTCCCATGGGGATCCCAATGGCCGCCACCGGCCGGTTCCGGCAACTTCGCCGACGAATCCTTCAAGAAGGCATTCCCGAATCTGAACCATATCCAAGGCTACGAGGACGGCTTCCCCGCCACATCGCCCGTCGGTCGGTTCAAGCCTTCCCAACACGGCCTGTACGACCTCGCCGGCAACGTCTGGGAATGGTGCGAGGACTGGTACGACTCATCGCAGAAGTACCGTGTTGTGCGGGGCGGTTCGTGGGGCTACGTCGGTCGCGCGCTCCTGCTCTCCTCGTCTCGCTACGACGACGAGCCTTATGAACGGATCGTCACCTTCGGGTTTCGGGTGGTGTTGGGTGTTGAGGGGTCTGCTCGCTAGGGCGCCTCGCGGGCTTGGGTTTTTGGCCCTTTCTTCTTTTTCTTTTTTGTTTCCGGCCGGAGGGGGCGGCCCCGTCTTGGGCAGGGTCCATGGTTTGGACGATGGCATGATGCCTGATGCCATCCGTCCGGCATCTCGGCGCCCCAAAGGGGCAGCCTCAAGCCAGCCCGGGGCAACGCCCCGGGTTCCCGAGCCCCAACGACAAAAGCCCTGAAGGGGCGCCCCACTCATGGAATGTTGGCCAGAGCCATGGTTGGGTTCGCCCTTTCAGGGCTTGGATGGATCGGGGGCGGCCAACCCGGGGCGTTGCCCCGGGCTGGCGTGGGCCGCGCCGTTGGCGCTTCTGGTCGTGCACGGCGTCGCATGTCCGAGTCCATGGCGTGCCTCGGTGACTTGCCGAACACCCTGCCGGGGCCCACCGAGAACGTCGAAGAACCAAATCGTTTTTGTTTCCCGGCCTGGATGGGCGGTTGCGTTGATGAAAGGACCGACGCCGCTGCCACACTCCATGAAGGCCGAGTGAAAGTGGAAGCGGCTTCCAGCCGCTTGCCCAGCATGGTCCAGCGGCGGGACGCCGCTGCCACACTGGCCCGGGCCCACGGACACGATCCGCTCGGACGAGAACGCTCCCTTTTCGTGTGTTTCGTGTATTTCGTGGCTCCATCGCCTTCGCGGCGAAGACGTGGCAGGCCCGTCTCGGCTCTGGCTGGATCACATCCAGCGGCAGGATGCCGCTGCCGCCTTCCATGAAGGCCGAGTGAAAGTGGAAGCGGCTTCCAGCCGCTTGCCCAGCATGGTCCAGCGGCGGGACGCCGCTGCCACGCTGGCCCCGGAGAAGCTCGGAGGCGCGGCATCCTTGCCGCCGCGTGAGGGCACGCGGCCTACAGCATGGGCCAAGCCCGAAGGACGTTCCGGCCGGTCCTTGCGTCGCAGGAAAAAGCCCCGCCCTTCGTGCGCCTGGGATTGGTGGTTGCCATGGCCCTTGGGCTTGGGGGACGGTGACACCATGCCGAACCGTACACGGGTCAAGATTTGCGGGCTGACGCGGGAGCAGGACGTGGATGACGCCGTCTCGGCGGGGGCCGACGCCATTGGGCTGGTCTTCGCGCCCGGGTCGCCTCGGCGGCTTGGGGTGGGACGCGCCGCCGAGCTGCGCCGCCGGATCCCGCCGTTCGTCACGGTCGTGGGCCTCTTCGTCAACGATTCGCTCGAGTCCATCGCCGCGTGCATCGACGCCGTTCGCCTCGACGCGGTCCAGCTTCACGGGGACGAGACGGCGGAGTTTGCGGGCGCGCTGTCGGGCCGGACCCGTGTGATCAAGGCGTTCCGGATGTCCGGCCCGGAGGTGCTGGCCCAGATGCCGCGATACGCCGACGTGACGGACGCGTGGTTGCTGGACGCGTGGGTGCCAGGGGTCGCGGGCGGGACAGGGGCGCGCTTCGACTGGGAGCTGGCCCTGCGCGCGCAGTCGCTGGGGCGTCCGGTGATCCTGGCGGGGGGGCTGAAGCCCGAGAACGCCGCCGAGGCCGTCGCCCGGGTGGATCCCTACGCGCTCGATGTCTCGAGCGGGGTGGAGGCGAGCCCGGGCATCAAGGATCCGGTGAAGGTGCTGCGCTTCGTGGCGGCCGCCTCGTGAGGCGGCGCGACGGCGGGGCCGTACAGGGTGTTGCGTTGCCGGGGCACCTTGCCGGCCGACTCGATGGCGCGCCGGATCTCGGCGGGCGTGAGGCATTCGCCGTGCTCGCCGCCGGAGCCGCGCGTGATGCTTTCCTCGTACAGCGTCCCCCCGAAGTCATTGCATCCGCGCCCCAGCATCCGCGCGGCCTCGGCCACGCCCAGCTTCACCCAGCTCGTCTGGAGGTTGGGGAGGTCCGCCCCAAGGAAGAGCCGGGCCAAGGGGTACAGGCGTCGCACCTTGTCCGCGCCCTCCACGGCCAGCTCTTGCGTCGAGACGCCCCGTGCGCGGGCCAGCTCGGATCCGAGGCGGTTGCGATGCGGGATGAAGGCCAGCGGGATGAACTCGGTGAAGCCGCCGGTCTGGCGCTGGAGCCGGCGCAACCGTTCCATGTGGCCGAACACCTGCGGCCAGGTTTCCTCGTGGCCAAACATCACGGTGGCCGTGCTGCGAAGGCCCGCCTCGTGCGCCGTCCGCACGATCTCGACCCAGGCGTCCGCCCGCAGCTTGCCGGGTGAAATCCGCCCGCGGACGGCATCGTCCAGGATCTCGGCGGCGGTGCCCGGGATGGAGCCCAGGCCTGCGTCCCGAAGCTCCGCGAGGATCGCGGCGTAGGGCTTGCCGGACTTCTCGTGCAACGCGTGGATCTCCATGGGCGAGTACCCATGCACATGCACCCCCGGCAGGGCCTCCCGCAGCGCCCGGACGAGCCCCACGTAGTAGTCGAGCCCCAGGTCCGGGTGGATGCCGCCCTGGATGCACACCTCGGTGACCCATGGCGTCTGCATCACGCGTTCCACCACCGCCTGGATGGATCGCGTGTAGGCCTCCGGGTGGCCCGGCGGGCGGTAGAACCCGCAGAACGAGCAGTTCGTCGTGCACACGTTGGTGAAGTTCGCGTTGCGATTGACCACGAACGTCACCACGTCGCCGTGCAGCGAACGGTTCAACTCATCCGCCGCCATCGCCGCCTCCTCGCAGGCCTCGCCGCCGGCCTCCGCCAGCGCCACGGCCTCGCCCACGGACAACCCCTCGCCCCGCGCGGCCCGGGTGAGGGGGTTCGAGGCCCGACGCCGGCCCGGGCGCGCGTGGACGACGTCCGCCTCGGACTCGTGGCGCTGGATCACGTCGCGGACCCGTTGCGACACCCAGCCCCGCCGGATGAACTCGTCGTACACCGCCCAGCGATGGCGAAGCTGGAGGCCGCGGCGGGCGCACGCGGCGGCGTACCGGGCGGGCGGTTCCCATCGATGCTCGAAGTTCACGAGGTCGCCCTCCGCCGAGATGCCGCCGAGGTCGTCCACGAGCGGCAGGAGTTCCTCCCAATGGGCCTGGATGTTGGGCGGAACCTGGATGGGCACCCCCGGGGCCACCGAGCGCCAGTGCTGGATCAAGTGGATGAGGTCGTCGAGCCCGGCGGCAGGGGGCGCGGGCCGGAGGGTGGAACGGGCGTTGGGGACGTAGTTCTGGAGGATGATCTCCTGGAGGTGGCCGTGCCGGGCGTGGACCTCGGCGAGGGCATCGAGGGAACGGAGGCGGGAGGCGTGGGACTCGCCCAGGCCCACCAGGATGCCGGAGGTGAACGGCACCCGGGCGCGCCCGGCCGCCTCGATGGCCCGGAGCCGGCCTGCGGCGGACTTCTGGGGCGCGACGGTTCGGTTGAAGGCGTCGTCGATGTTTTCGAGCATGAGCCCCATGGAGGCGTTGACGGGGGCGAGGGTCTCGAACTGGGCCTGCGACAGGGCGCCGATGTTGGTGTGCGGGAGCATCCCGGCCTCCAGGACGATCTCGCACGCCCAGCGGGTGAAGGCGATGAACGACGCATGCCCGCGCCGGTCCAGTTCCTCGCGCAGGTGCGGCAGGGTGTCGGGCACCTCGCCCGAAAGGAACAGGACCTCCGTCACGCGCCGCTCGCGGGCCAGGGCGAGAAGGCGGTCGAACTCGGCGGGCGCGATGAGCCCGGACCGGTCGGACCGATACCCGCAGTAGGCGCAATGCCACGGGCAATCGTGGGTGAGCGGGATGGTGAGCGATGGCGAGAACGTGATGGCGCGCGCGTTGGACACGTGGGCGGCAGGCTATGCCTCCTTGGACAAGTCGCAACGGCCGGGAATTTGGCCTTGCACGCCGCCGGTCCGGCGGGGTTGCTTGGCGGCGTGATCACCGGGAAATGGACGAGGCGCGAGGCGTTGGGTGCGGCGACGGCGGCGGCGGTGGGTTCGTTGGCGGCGCGATTGCACGCGGAGGAGGCGGCGACGGGGATGAAGGGGCGGATTCGGCACAGCGTTTGCAAGTGGTGCTACCCGAACGTGCCGCTCGACGAGCTGTGCCGGCTGGCCCCGTCGATCGGGCTGGGCTCGATCGAGTTGCTGGGGCCGTCCGAGTGGCCCGTCGTGGCGCGACACGGCATCACGTGCGCCATCACGAGCAACCCCGTCGTGGACGGGATTGGCGGGATCACGAAGGCGTTCAACCGCGTGGAGCACCATGACCGCCTGGTGAAGGGCTACGAGGAATGGATCCCGCTGGCGGCCAAGGCGGGGCTGAAGAACGTGATTTGCTTCTCGGGCAACCGGGACGGCATGGACGACGAGACCGGGCTGAAGCATTGCGCGGCCGGGCTGCAACGCGTCCTGCCCATCGCCGAGCGCCATGGCATCACCGTGGTCATGGAACTCCTCAACTCGCGGGTCGATCACAAGGACTACATGTGCGACCGCTCCGCCTGGGGCGTGGCCCTGTGCAAGAAGTTGGGGTCCGAGCGCTTCAAGCTCCTGTACGACATCTACCACATGCAGATCATGGAAGGGGATGTCATCGCCACCATCCGGCGCGACCACTCCTTCTTCGCCCATTACCACACGGGGGGCGTGCCGGGTCGCAACGAGATCGACGAGACGCAGGAACTCAACTACCCGGCGATCATGCGGGCCATCGCCGACACCGGCTACAAGGGGTTCGTCGCGCAGGAGTTCATCCCGAAGCGCGCGGACAAGGTCGCCTCCCTGCGCCAGGGCGTGCGCATTTGCGACGTGTGACGCGGCGTGTGACGCGGCGTGGGCGCGGTGGCGGGGCCGTGGCGACCGAGATTACCGGTTGAATCGAAGGCCGGGATGCGTGGAAGCTGGGGGTCTTCTTCGGAAGCGCATGAACCTTGGAGACATTCTCACGTCGGCTCAGATCGTCCCGGAACTTGCCTCGAAGGACCGCTGGGGAGCCATTGAGGAACTAGTGGACCTGCTGGTGGGCGCCGGGAAGGTGCAGTCCAAGGACCGGGACGCCGTCGTGGCCGCCGTGCGCAAGCGCGAGCAGTCCATGAGCACGGGGATTGGGTTTGGCATTGGCATTCCCCATGCCTCGACGGACTTGGTGCCGGAGTTGACCGCCGCGTTTGGGCGTTCGCGAACCGGCGTGGAATTCGACGCCCTGGACCGTCAACCGGTGCACTTGGTCACGCTTCTGCTGGTCCCCCAGGGACAGTTCCAGAAGCACCTCAACACGCTCGGCGGCATCGCCAAGGTCCAGCGCAAGGGGGAGTTCCTCGCCGCCCTGGACCAAGCCACCAGCGCCGACGCCATCCTCAAGGTCATCGGCGAGCATTCCATCCTCCGATAGAACGACGCGCCCGGCGCGGTCCACCTCGGATGCGCCCCCTGCTTCGCCCCCCGTCGCCCCGCCCCAACCGTTCCCGACATGCTTCATTCCCGCATTGAATCCCGGCTTCGCGAAGCCGTCCTCGCCGTCGTCCCCGATGCCGACCCGTCCGCCGTGCAGGTGCGGCCTGCCTCCGACGCGAAGTTGGGCGACTACCAGTCCAGCGTCGTCATGGGCCTTGCGAAGCCGCGGGGGCTGAACCCGCGCGCGTTGGCGGCGGACGTGGTCGCGCGGCTGGACGTGGGCGAGTGGTGCGAGGCGGTCGAGGTGGCGGGGCCGGGCTTCCTCAACTTCCGGCTGTCGGCGTCGGCCATCGAGTCGGCGCTGGCGGGCGCGGTGGCGGCCCCGGTGCCCTTCGTGGAGCCCGCGCGGCCGCGGCGGACGGTGGTCATCGACTTCAGCTCGCCCAACGTGGCCAAGCCGATGCACATCGGGCACGTGCGCTCCACGGTGCTGGGCGACGCGTTGGCGCGGACGCTGCGGTTGCTGGGGCACGAGGTGGTGACGGACAACCACATCGGCGACTGGGGCACCCAGTTCGGGATGTTGTTGCTGGGATGGAAGACGCGCCTGGACCCGGCGGCGTTGGCCCGGGACCCCATCGCCGAGCTGGAGCGCATCTACAAGGCGGTCAATGCGGCGTGCGACGCGGACCCCGCCGTGCGCGGGGCGGCCAAGGCGGAGCTGGTGCGGTTGCAGGGCGGGGACGCCGACAACCTGGGGATCTGGCGCGAGATGATCCGGCTGTCGCAGTCGCAGTTCGACGCCATCTACGGGCGGCTGGGGGTGACGTTCGACCACACGTTGGGCGAGAGCTTCTACAACCCATGGCTGGCGCAGGTGGTGGCGGACATGGCGGCGCGGGGCATCGCACGGGACAGCGAGGGCGCGATGGCGGTGTTCTCGCGCGGGGACGTGGCGCCCAAGGACGACCCGTTCAAGATCCAGCGTGACGGCGCATGGCATGACATGCCGTTGCTCGTGCAGAAGTCCGACGGCGGCTTCAACTACGCCACGACCGACCTCGCGACGCTCGACTACCGCATCAGGACGTGGTCGCCCACGGACATCCTGTACGTGACCGACGGGCGCCAGCAGGGGCACTTCCGCCAGGTGTTCGCGGCGTTCCAGGCGTGGAAGCCCGAGGCGGCGGCGGCGACCCGCCTGCATCACGTGTGGTTCGGGTCGATCCTTGGGGAGGATGGCAAGCCCTTCAAGACGCGCTCGGGCGACACGGTGCGGCTCGGCGAGGTCCTCGACGAGGCGGAGGAGCGCGCGTGGGCGGTGGTGCGGGAGAAGCGGCCGGACCTGCCGGAGGCCGTGCAACGCGAGATCGCGCGCGTGGTGGGCGTGGGGGCGGTCAAGTACCAGGACCTGCTGCCCAACCGCCAAAGCGACTACGTGTTCTCCTGGGACAAGATGCTGGCGTTGCAGGGGAACACGTCGCCGTACCTCCAATACCAGTACACCCGCGCCGCCAAGGTCGTGCGCGACGGCGGATGGACCCCGGCGGCCGGGGCTGGCATCCGCGTGGGGACGCCGGAGGAGCGGGCGTTGGCCCGGCATCTCCTCAACTTCGGGCTGGTGCTCGCGGCCGTCGCCGAGGAGGCCCGCCCCAACTACCTGTGCAACTACCTCTACGAGCTGGCGGGCTGGTCCTCGCGCTTCTACGAGGCCTGCCCGGTGCTGCGCTCGGAGGAGCCGCTGCGTTCCTCGCGCCTCGCGTTGTGCCACCTCACCGCCCGCGTCCTCAAGGCCGGGCTGGAATGCCTCGGCATCGGGGTCAGCGAGCAGATGTAGCGGCCCCCTTCCTTGTCGCCCCGCGCCAGGGAGCCATGGCATCCTCGACGCCATGACGAACGACGAGGCGTTGGCGCTCTTCCGGCAAACCGGGGCGTTGCTGGACGGACACTTCATCCTGCGCAGCGGGCTGCATTCCCGGCAGTTCTTCCAGTGCGCCCAGGCCTTGCAGGACATGCCGGTCGTGGAGCGCTTCGGCGCGGCGCTCGCCGGGCGCGTGCGCGACCTCGGCGTGCAGACCGTCATCGCGCCCGCCATGGGCGGCCTTGTCATCGGACAGGAGGTCGCCCGGCAGCTTCGATGCCGCTTCATCTTCGCGGAGAAGGAGGAGGGCAAGCTGGTGCTGAGGCGGGGATTCAAGATCGCCCGGGGTGAGCCGGTCCTCGTGGTGGAGGACGTCGTGACGAAGGGCGGCCGCGTCATGGAAACGCTTTCCATCGTGCGTGATCTCGGCGGCCATCCGCTGGCCGTGGCCGTCATGGTGGACCGGTCCGAGGCCGGCCTGGACCTGGGCGTGCCGCTCATCAGCCTCATCCGGCTGCACGTCGAGGCGTTTCCCGCGGACCAATTGCCCGCCGACCTCGCCGCGACGCCCGCCACCAAGCCCGGCAGCAAGTAAGGCCGTCCGCACCCGGCACGGTCAGACCGTGGTCTGCCGGGGCTGGAACAGGTACACGACGCCGCCCAACGCGCTCCACGCCAGGTTGGCCGTGTACGCGAGCAGTGCGAGCGCGAGGGCCTCGCCGTGCCGGACGCCCGGGAACTCGGGCAACGCCAGGAGCGAGACCAGAAGGTGCTCGCGCACGCCCAGGCCGCTCGGTGTCACGGGAAGCGCCGCGATGCACACCACGGCCGGCACGACGAACCACAGCACCCGCGCAGGGACCTCGAGCCCGAGCCCCGCGGCGATCGCGAGGAATGTCCCCACGATGGCGGCATTGATCACGGCCGAATAGGCGGCCGAGACGGGCAGGTACGTGCGATCACGCCCGAAGAGCCGGCACGCCGCCAAGGCCCGGGCCAGGGCCTCCCCGCGCGGCAGGCGGCCCAGCATCCGCGAGGCCCCGCGGCCCGGGGCGAGCCAGTCCGTGTGGAACGCCACCAACACCAGGCCCAGCGTGACGGCGGCCATGGCCCCCACCAGCAACGCCACCGCCGGATACGTCCGGTGAGCGAGGAAGAGTCGGGTGCCATCCGGCGACCGCCATGCCAACGGGATCATGACGACCGCGAACAGCAGCAGGGCCAGCGTTCCCACCAGGCGATCCACCAACACCGTCAGGGCCGCCTCGGCCCGCCGCTCGCGCGTCCAGCGGGAGGCGCACCATGCCTTCACCACGTCGCCGCCCGTCGAGCCCAGCAGGAAGGCGTTGAAGAAATGAGCGACGAAGGAGACACGAATGACGGCGCCCACGCCCACGTCCAGGCCTTGGACCTTGAGCGCTCGACGCCATCGCAGCCCGCCCAGGACGACCGGGACGCCACAGCAACCCATGGCCACCGCCCAATGCCCCGCCGACAACCGCTGGACCGTGCGCCAGAGCTCGCCCGGGCCGCGCGACCAGGCGAGCTGGCGTTGATCCCACTTGTCCAGCGCGTCCCAGCTTTGGCCGGTGGCGGCGAGGTGCAGCTGGGCCTCGTTGCAAAAGATGATGTGGAAGATCAACGCAAGGAGGCCGGCCGCCACCGCCAGCCGAGCCCATCCCGCCCAGCGGGGGCCAGGCCCGCCGCCCGCGCCCTCGACGGGTCCGACACGACGAACGTCCGCCTTCACTCAGGGCCCCACGCAGCCTTGATGAACTCGACGCCTTGGAGCACGTCCGCCCTCGGCATCCCGGGCGCCAGCTCGAACACCTTGATGTGGTCAGGACGGACGAACGCCGCGAGGGCCTTGAAGTCGATGCAACCGGAGCCGGGACGGCTGTGGTCCGACGCCGGCGGCACCACGTCGTGGATGTGAAAGCCGGCGAGGTGCGGCTCCATCGTCTCGAGGTGGAGCACATGCCCGGCCATCAGCCCGAGGTTCTCCTTGATCTGGGCGTGCCCGCAGTCATGCCAGTACCGCACGTTGTCCGGGAACGGGTCGAAGAAGAACGGGAAGTCATGGTCGAAGGGGATTTCCTCGACGGCCTCGCGGTTCTCGATCCCCAGGAGCAGGCCGCGCTTGCCCGCCTCGTCGGCGATGCGCCGGATCATCTCCGTGGCGGCCTCCATGGCGGGACCTTTCCTCGACTCGCGGCGCATCTCGATCTCCGTCAGCAGCTTCGCGTACTTGGGCGAATCCTGCCGCCCCTCCTCCACCAAGTCCTCCAGCTTGCCCATGTAGTCCGGCGTGCCGAACAACCCGCCCAGGTCCGCCTCGCCCGTGTGGAGGACGACCAGGCGGGCCTTGACCCGCTGGGCCATCTCCAGGGTCTTGAGGGTGTACTTGAAGGCGTTCTCGCGCTCGCGGCGATCCGGTGAGCTGAACTTGAAGAGGTTGGGGGCGGCGTGGTTCACGCCCACGGGCAAGGGGCAGAAGTTGTGCAGGGTGGAGATCTGGATCTCACCGGCATCCACCGCCTCCAGGATGCCTGGAACCAGGCTCAGCCGGATGCCGTGGCTGAGTTCCGCGTGGGTGAAGCCCAGGTCGCGAATCTCGCGGAGCATTTGCCGGCCGTCCGTGTGCCGGCCCGAGTTCCAGCAGGTCGAAAACGAATACATTCAAAAACCTCCCCGAAAACCCCGCCACGTCCCCAAGGCAAGCAGTCCTGGCCCGTGGCCTTTCCTGGGTCATGCCAAGCCGACGGGGATGGCTGCACCCCCGTCGGCCCGGTGCCGGACGTCAAACGTCCGCGTAGCGTGCCGCAAGCATCGCGTTGAACTTCGCCACCTTCATCCGGCGACGACGCTTCTCGCTCGGCTTCTCGAAATGCCGGTGATTGCGCACCTCCTTCAAGGTGCCCTCGCGGTCCACCTTCTTCTTGAGCCGACGCAGAGCCCGGTCCACGGGCTCGCCCTTCTTCATCTTTACTTCGCTCACTTCACGTTCACTTCCTTTCCCACAACCGGTCCGGCGCCTTGGCGCCGCCTCCGGCCCGTGCCCGCCCTCCAACACCTCCCGGGCAACACGGCGTCCGCCGACCGTGGTCACGGTCCAAGCGGGACGGCGTGGATATCCTAAAACCCTCGCGAAGCAAGCCTCGATTCCCGGGCCGAAGGACGACCGGCGCAGCCCGAAGTCGTCGTTGGTCTCGAAAGCGTCGTGTGCGCTCAACCCTGGGAGCGCGGCCGGCCTCCCGCCAGTCCGTGACGGAACCGGGCCGGGTTGTCGAGGGCTCGCGAGCCCGACTGGCCCACCCTGGCGCTGCAAGAAAGGGGCCGGGGCGGTTCCATCGTGAGGGCCGCGATGGCGAGGCTGATGCCTCCGCAAGGCCAGGAACGCGTCGTCCCCGCCTCCAGAAACGGGGATAAACGCGTGAAATACCGGGTTCTTTCGAGGGGTATCCCGGCGACACGAGGGATCCGGCGGATTCAGCCCGGATCGGCTTCGGCCAATTTCAGTGTTTCGCCCCGGCATGCCCGGTGCGACGTGTCATGGGATGAACTTGGAAAAGTGGACGGTGAAGGCCCAGGAGGCCTTGTCGGCGGCCCAGGCCTTGGCGCGCGAGGCCTCGCACCAGCAACTCGACGCCGAGCATTTGCTCCTCGCCTTGGTCCAGCAGGCCGATGGCGTGGTGCCCCAATTGATCCAGAAGGTGGGCGCCAGCCGCGCGGCCGTGGAGGACGCCCTCCAGTCCGAGCTTGCCCGGCGCGCGAAGGTCCAGGGAGGAGGGCAGGTCTATGCCACCCAGGAACTCCAGGCCGCCCTCGATGCCGCCCCCAAGGAGGCCGGCAAGCTGAAGGACGAATACGTCTCCACCGAGCACGTCCTCCTGGCCCTCCTGGGCCACGGGGGCGACCGAATCCGCGAGATCGCCCGCAAGCACGGCCTGGGGCGCGACGCCCTGCTCAAGGCGCTGGTCGCCGTGCGCGGCAGCCATCGCGTCACCGACGCCAACCCCGAGGACAAGTTCCAGGCCCTGGAGAAGTACGGGCGCGACCTCACCGCGCTGGCGCGCCAGGGCAAGATCGACCCCGTGGTGGGACGGGACGACGAGATCCGGCGCGTCATGCAGGTCCTCACGCGTCGCTCCAAGAACAACCCCGTCCTCATCGGCGAGCCCGGCGTGGGCAAGACGGCCATCGTCGAGGGCATCGCCCGGCGCATCGTCGATGGCGACGTTCCCGAGAGCCTTCGCAACAAGCGCGTCATCGCGCTCGACATCGGCTCGATGATCGCCGGCGCGAAGTTCCGCGGCGAGTTCGAGGACCGGCTGAAGGCCTTCCTCAAGGAGGTCACCTCCTCGGGCGGCCAGGTGATCCTGTTCATCGACGAGCTGCACACCATCGTGGGCGCGGGCGCGGCCGAAGGGGCGGCGGATGCGGCCAACATGCTCAAGCCCCAGCTCGCCCGCGGCGAGCTCCGCTGCATCGGGGCCACCACGCTCGACGAGTACCGCAAGCACATCGAGAAGGACCCCGCCCTCGAGCGCCGCTTCCAGCCCGTGCAGGTGCTCGAGCCCTCCATCGACGGCACGGTGGCCATCCTTCGCGGCCTCAAGGAACGCTACGAGACCCACCACGGCGTGCGCATCCAGGACGCCGCGCTCGTCGCCGCCGCCACGTTGTCCGGGCGTTACATCACCGAGCGGTTCCTGCCCGACAAGGCCGTGGACCTCGTGGACGAGTCGGCGTCGCGCCTGAAGATGGAGCTGGACTCGAAGCCGACGCCCATTGACCAGCTCGACCGGCAGCTCTTGCAGCTTGAGATTGAGCGCACGGCCCTCGCCCGGGAGAAGGACGCGGGCTCCGTGGAGCGCCTCCGGCGGGTCGAGGCGGAGGTCGCCAACCTGCGGGAGCGCCAAACCCAGTTGAACGCGCAGTGGCAGAACGAGAAGGCCGCGCTCGACGCCGCCGGCGTCGTCAACGCCCAGATCGAGCAACTCCGCCAAGAACTGGATCAAGCCCAGCGCCGCGGCGACCTCGCCCGGGCCTCGGAACTCCAGTATGGCCGCCTCCCAGAGGCCCAGCGCCGCCTCGCCGGCGCCGAGGCCGCCCTCAAGGCCATCCCCGCAGCCCAGCGCCTCCTCTCGCAGGAGGTCACCCCCGACGACATCGCCAAGGTCGTCGCCTCATGGACCGGCATCCCCGTGGCCCGCATGCTCGAGGGCGAACGCGAGAAGCTCGTCCACGCCGAGCAACGCCTCCAGGCCCGCGTCGTCGGGCAGCAACGCGCCATTCGCGCCGTCTCCGACGCCGTGCGGCGCGCGCGTTCCGGGCTGCAGGATCCCAACCGCCCCGTGGGCTCCTTCCTGTTCCTTGGCCCCACCGGGGTCGGCAAGACCGAGCTGGCCAAGGCCCTCGCCGAGTTCCTCTTCGACGACGAGGCCTCGATGGTGCGCATCGACATGTCCGAGTACATGGAGAAGCACTCCGTCGCCCGCCTCATCGGCGCGCCGCCCGGCTACGTGGGCTTCGAGGAGGGAGGCCAGCTCAGCGAGGCCGTCCGACGCCGGCCCTACTCCGTGGTGTTGCTCGACGAGATCGAGAAGGCGCACCCGGACGTCTTCAACGTCCTGCTGCAAGTGCTCGACGACGGGCGCCTGACGGACGGCCAGGGGCGCACGGTCGATTTCCGCAACACCCTCGTGATCCTCACGTCCAACATCGGGTCGTCCATCATCCAGGACTACTTCCTCGACGGGCGCGCGCAGGGGGACGAACGGGCGTCGATGGAGGCCGCCGTGCGGGCCGAGCTGCGCAAGCACTTCCGTCCGGAGTTCCTCAACCGCATCGACGAGACCATCGTCTTCGAGAGCCTGGACGAGGCCGAGCTGGCCCGGATCGTGGACTTGCAGCTCGACCGCGTGGCGCGCCGCCTCGCCGCGCAGGGGATCTCCATCGAGGTCGCCAACGACGCCCGAAAGCTGCTGGCCGACGAAGGCTACGACCCGCAGTTCGGCGCCCGGCCGCTCAAGCGCGCCATCCAGGAACTGCTCCTCAATCCGCTGGCCTCGCGCCTCCTCGCGGGCGAGTTCAAGGCGGGCGACCTGCTCCAGGCCGGCGTCAAGGACGGCATGCTGGCCTTCACGAAGGCCTGATGTCCCGGCGGCGGCGCGGGGCGTTCGCCACCGGCTGCCGCCATCTGGTCAGAAGCTCGAACGCCCGTTGGCGCGGACGTGTTCCTGGATCTCCTCCAGGAACTCGTCGCCGTACACCCGGAGCTTCGTCTCGCCCACGCCCGGCACCGCCAGCAGCTCGCGGTCCGTCGTGGGATACTCCCGCGCCATGTGCCGGAGCGAGACGTCCCCAAACACGATGTACGGCGGGACACCCTGCTCGTCCGCCAGGCGCTTCCGCAGCCGCCTCAGCTTCTCGAAGAGAACCTCGTCGCAGACGATGGAACCCGACGCCGCCCCGGGGCGCTGCGCCGTCGCCCTGGGGGCCTCGCGGGGCTTCGTCAGGCGGACCGTCCGCCGCTCCCGAAGGGTCGCCACGCCCTCGGCCGTCAACGACACCGTCGGCATTTGACCCGGCGCCTGCTGCAACAGCCCGAGGCGCACCAACTCGCGCCCGATCGCGCCCCACTCGTTCCGGCTGAGGTCCTTGCCAATGCCAAACGTGCTCAGCGTGTGGTGCTGCCAGCGCAGCACGCCCTCGGCCTCCGATCCCGTCAGGATCGCCACCAGGTGGTTCAGCCCGACGTCGAACCCGCTCTTCTGCCGCACGCGATACACGCAGCTCAGGAACTTCTGCGCCGGCACCGTCCCGTCGTAGTCCTGTCGCGGGCTCAGGCAATTGTCGCATGCCCCGCACCCGCCCGGCGGGAACTCCTCCCCGAAGTAGCCCAGCAACGACACGCGGCGGCAGCCCGAGGACTCGGCGTAGTGAACCATTTGCCGGAGCTGCGCCGACGCCACCGCCCGCTCGTTCTCGTCCGTCTTCTCGTCGATGAACGCGATCTGCTTCGCCACGTCGCCCGGGCTGAAGTACAGGACGCACTCGGACGGCAGGCCGTCGCGCCCGGCGCGTCCGGTCTCCTGGTAGTAGCCCTCGATGTTCTTCGGGAGGTCATGGTGCAGGACGAACCGGACGTTCGGCTTGTTGATCCCCATGCCGAACGCAATCGTCGCGCACATCACCTGCACCTCGTCGCGCAGGAATCGCTCCTGATGGGCCGCGCGCGTCTCCGGCGGCAGCCCCGCATGATAGGGGAGCGCCTTCACGCCTTCCTTCACCAGGCGTTCCGCCAGCGCCTCCGTCGAGTTGCGGCTCGCGCAGTACACGATGCCCGCCTCGCCCCCGCGCGCACGCGCCAGCCTCGCGATCCGATCCGCCGTCTGCCCCTTGGCCTCCACCCGGTAGGTGAGGTTCGGCCGGTTGAACGACGCCACGTACGTCGCCGGCTCCCGAAGGTGAAGCTGCCGGACGATGTCCTCCCGCACCCGTTGCGTCGCCGTCGCCGTCAACGCCATGAAGGGCACCGAAGGGAACCGCTCCCGCAACTGGCTCAACTGCCGGTACTCGGGCCGGAAATCATGCCCCCACTCGCTGATGCAATGGGCCTCGTCCACGGCCACCGCCCCGAGCTGCCAACGCCCCAGCTCCTCCAGCATCGTCCCCGCGAACAAGCGCTCCGGCGCCACGTACAGCAACCGGATCTCCCCACGGTGCAGCCGCCGCCATGCGTCGCGCCGCGCCGCGTCGTCCAGCGACGAGTTCAGGCACGCCGCGCCCACGCCATTCGACCGCAGCGCATCCACCTGGTCCTTCATCAAGGCGATCAACGGCGAGATCACCACCGTCAGGCCCGCCCGGCGCAACGCCGGCAACTGGAAGCACAACGACTTGCCCCCGCCCGTCGGCAGCAACGCAAACACATCACGCCCCGCCAACGAGTCCGAGATGATCTCCCGCTGCAACGGCCGGAACGCATGGTACCCGAACACGCGCCGCAACGTTCCCTCCAACGGCTCCGACGCATCCACCACCGGCGATGGCGGCGGTGGGGCCGACGCCTCGCCCGACCCGGGCTCCGCGTCCGCCGCCTCGAACAACCGCTGCCACTCATCACTCACGTCCGCCCCATTCAATCGCCACTCCGGCCCGCCCGCCAGCCTGCGCCGCAACGTCCCGCCCGGGATGTGTCCAGCGTTGCCACGGCAGGATGCCCGGGTCTATACACGCAACCGTGTCCACGGGCATTGCCGCTTCCCCGCATCGCAGATCCATCATGAGATCCCACCTTGTCCCCGGCTTGGCCGGGACGACTCCATTGGCTCGGTCGTGCGGGCGGCTCAAGGGCCTCGCACCCTCGCCCTGGATCGCCCTGCTCGTCGCGCTCGCCTCCGCCATCGCGTCGGGCACGGCGGCGGCCCGCGCGGCGGGGGCGCGATTCGAGAAGGACATCCAGGCCTTCGTCGCCGCCGACACGGCCCGGCCGCCCGTGCGCGGCGGCATCCTGTTCGTCGGGAGCAGCGTGTTCCGCGAATGGACCAACGTGGCCGCCGCCATGGCCCCGTTGCCCGCTTCGAGCCGCGCCTTCGGCGGCTCCCGGACGGGCGACCAGATCGACCGGTTCGACCAGGTGGTGCTGCCGCATGCGCCCCGGGTCGTCGTGTATTACTGCGGCAGCAACGACATCAAGGCCGGCGACGACCCCGCCGAGATCTTCGCCCGGTTCAGGGCCTTTTCCGACCGGCTCCGACGCGAGCTTCCCCGCGCGCAACTCCTCTACGTCAGCGCCACCCGCTCGCCGGACCGCATCCCCATGTGGGGCCGCGTGGACCATTACAACGCCCTCGTGCGCGCCCATTGCATCGCCACGCCCGGGCATCGCTTCATCGACATCAACCCGGCGCTCGTGGACGGCGACGGCAAGCCCCGCGGCGACTTCTATCGCGACGACAAGCTGCACTTCCATCCGCATGCCTACGATGCGTTCGCGGACGTCATCCGCCCCGTCGTCCGGGCGGCATGGGCCGAGGCGAGCCTGGACGAGGCAAGGCCGGGCACGGCCGGGAGCCCGCCTGCCATCGCCACGACGGGGACGTCCAACCCCGGCCTCCTTGAGGTCGAACGACACGTGGCCCACGGCTTCGCGACGAACAACGGCGTGCGCATCCACTACGCCCACATGGGGTCGGGGCCCTTGGTCGTCATGATCCATGGCTTCCCCGATTGCTGGCTTTCCTGGCGTCACCAGATGCCCGCGCTCGCGAGGACGCACGAGGCCGTGGCGATCGACCAACGCGGCTACAACCTCAGCGACCAACCGCGCGGTGCCGAGGCCTACGACATGGCCCGGCTCGTCGAGGACGTGGCGGCCGTGATCCGGTCGCGGGGCCGCGAACGCGCCGTGGTCGTGGGCCACGACTGGGGCGGGGCGGTGGCATGGAGCTTCGCCATGGCGCGTCCGGCGATGACGGAACGACTCGTGGTCGTCAACCTGCCGCATCCACGCGGGTTGCGCCGCGAGTTGACCCGCAACCCGGAGCAGCAACGCCACAGCGCCTACGCCCGCCGATTCCAGGAGCCTGGTTCGCATGCCGCCCTCACGCCGGAAGGCCTCGCCGCATGGGTCAAGGAGCCCTGGGCGCGCGCCCGATACGTCGAGGCCTTCCAACGCTCGAGCACCGAGGCGATGATGGCCTTCTACCAGCGGAACTACCCACGCGAGCCCTACACCGAGGACTCGTCCCCGCCCGTGCCGGTCCAGTGCCCGGTGCTCCAGTTCCACGGCCTCGATGACCCCTACCTCTTGGCGGCCGGGCTGGACCGCACCTGGGAGCTGGTCGCACGGCCCCTGACCTTGGTCACCCTTCCAGGCGCCGGTCATTGGGCGCACCACGACGCCCACGACATCGTCACGCGCTCGCTCGTGGATTGGCTTCATCCATGACCCCATGAAGCGGAACGCCTTCCAATGCCCGTTGCCATCCGCGCTGGCCGCCGTCCTGATGCTCGCCCTCCCGGCGCGGACCGACGAACCCAAGAACCACGACCATGACGTGGTGCGCGAGGAATCGAGGGTCGCCCCGTTTCACCTTCCGCCCTTGACGGTCACGGCCGAGGGCACGCCCGTGACCACGGCGGGGCAGTGGTTGAACCAACGGCGTCCCCAGGTCATGGGGTTGTTCGCAAACCTCCTGTACGGGTCCGTCCCCGAGCCGTCGTCGCCCATCCAGGTCACCCGCGAGGTCCTTCGCACCGACCGCTCGTTCATGGACGGCAAGGCGACGAGGAAGGACGTGCACATCCAGTTCGAGAACGCGCGGGGCTCCGCCGAGATGGTCGTCCTCGTGTTCGTCCCGAACTCGCGTGGCAACCCGGCCAAGCCGTCGCCCATGTTCCTGTTGCACAGCTTCAGCAACACCCGCGACAACGGGCACGACGCGGACCCCGGCAAGCCTGGCCTCCTGCGCAATGGCATCCCGCTGGGCCTCCTCCTGGATCGCGGGTTCGGCTTCGTCGCGGTGCACCAAGGCGACTTGGTCCGGCACAACGAGGTCGAGTTCCTCAAGGGCATCCACCCCTTGTTCTACCGGGACGGGCAGAGCTTCCCGAAGGCCAACGAATGGGGCGTGATCGGGGCCGTCGCGTGGGGCGCGTCCCGGACGCTCGACTACCTGGCCACCGACCCCGACGTGGACGCGACGCGGGTGGTGGTCATGGGCCACTCGAAGATGGGTAAGGCGGCCCTATGGACGGCGGCGCAGGACACGCGCTTTGCACTCGCCGTGTCGGCCCAGTCGGGCTGCGCGGGCGCGGCCCTTTGGAGGCGCAACTTTGGCGAGACCCTGGAGAAGATGGTGACCCGGTTCCCCTATTGGCTCTGCCGCAACGCCTGGCACTTCGCCCGCAACGAGGACGACCTGCCCGTGGACCAGCACATGCTCATCGCCTGCATCGCGCCGCGTCCCGTTTACGTGGCGAGCGGGTCGGAGGACCTGTGGGCCGATCCCAAGGGCGAGTACCTGGGCGCCTATCACGCCGGTCCTGTGTATCGACTGCTTGGGAAGGAGGCCCTTCCCACCGAGGAACCGCCTCCGGTGGGCGTCGCGCTCGCCAACGGGCATGTCGGATACCACAACCGCGCCGGCGGCCATTCCGTGGAAGTGGAGGATTGGAACCACTTCGTGTCCTTCGCGGCCCGCCACCTGAAGGTCCAACCAAGCCGCTAGCCGTGTCTGCTTCCGCTGGAACCTCGCCCTTCGCTCGCCAGGGGTCCGGGACCGGCGCTTTGCCCATGCTGTAGGCCGCGTGCCCTCACGCGGCGGCACGCTTGCCGCACCTCCGAGCGTCTCTGGGGCAGAGTGGCAACGGCATCCTGCCGCGGGTCCATGCCGGGCATGCGGCTGGAAGACGCTTCCACTTTCACTGGGCCGGTGGATCAGGGCTTCTGCCGGAAAACCACGGATGACACCGATGACACGGATCGGTCCAAGCCGGGAGGTCTCATCCATGGGGAAGGCGCCCAGGGCCCACGACGCCCTTGAATCCGTGTGATCCGTGTCATCCGTGGTTCTTGGCCCTTTGCCGGAACGATTCAATTGGATCGGTCGTGCTTGCTCGATCTGCTTCGCAATCACTTCCCTCCCAACTGAATCGTTACGGCTTAGCCAGCGCGCCGGGCCTGCAAGGCCTTCAGGTACTGGGCCTCCGGAAAACCCGCCGGGTGGTCCGGCTCGTGCCCGGCCACGCGCTCCTCCACCCAGGCCACCCCGGAGGCGCGCAGCGCGGCACGCGTCGAGGCGAGGAACTCGGCGGTGGTCACGTGGGCCGAGCACGACGCGGCCAGCAGGCGTCCGCCCGGCGCCACGCAGGCCGCCCCCAGCCGCGCCAATCGACCGTAGGCCTCGATCGCCCCGGCGCGCTCGTGCTCGCGCTTGGCCATCGAGGGCGGGTCCAGGATGACCAGGTCCCATGACGCGCGCGGCGCGCCTTCGAGCCACCGAAAGGCATCCGCCTGCACCTGCACGTGACGCGCGCCGGCCACGGCCGGGAGCCCGTGGTTCAAGGCCATGTTGCGACGCGCCGACGCCAGCGCGTGCGGGGAGATGTCCAGGTCGGTCACCTCGCGCGCGCCGCCCCGCGCGGCGTGCACGGAGAAGCCCCCGGAAAAGCTGAAGACGTTCAGCACGCGCCCGCCCTCGGAAAGCCGGCCCACCTCGCGTCGGTTGCCCCGTTGGTCGAGGAAGAAGCCGGTCTTCTGGCCGCGGACGACATCGGACTCGAACGCGAGGCCGTCCTCGTGGAAGACGACGGACGGGGCGTCGTCGTGGCCATGGAGGTTTTGCCCGTCGGCGAGCCCCAGCCCTTCGGCGGCGGCGGCGACGTTGCGGCTGAGACGCAGGACGATGCGCGCGGGCTGGAGGACGTCTTGCAGGAGCGGGATCAAGGCGAGGCCCGGGATGGACGGGCGGGTGGAAGGGCCGGGCCCGGGCTCGCCCGTGGAAGCGAGGGTGCCGAGCCACGCCGGGGTGTAGGCCTTGACCACCAGGCAGTCGGCGTACCGATCCACCACGAGGCCGGGGAAGCCGTCGGATTCACCGTTGACGGCGCGGTAGCCGGTGGTGCCCGGGGTGGCGACCGTTGAACGCCGCGCCAGGGCATCACGAAGGCGTTGGGCCCACCACGCCGCATCCAGCGTCACGGGCGAACCGCGGTGGAGGATGCGCAGGGCCAGCGGCGAGGCCGGATCGTAGAGCCCCAGCGCCAGGAAGCGGTCGTTGCGGTCATAGACGACCGCGACCTCGCCGGCCTGCCCCGGGCGGTTCTGGTCGCGGACCTTGTCCGAATACACCCACGGATGCCCGGAGCGGACGGCGGCCTCGGCGGCACCGGTGAGGCGAAGGCGAAGCCGGGGAGGTCTCACGATCGGGCGCCGGACCGGGCGGCGTCGTGCTGGAGCGAGGCCAGGACCTCGGGGTCGCGGACATCGACCCAACGTCCCTCGATCCGGAGGCCCGCCATGACGTGGCCGGCGGCGACCATGGCGGTGATGGCGTCGGTCAGCTCGTACTCGCCGCGCGGGGACTTCGCGAGGCGCGAGGTGAAGTCGAAGAGGACGGGGTCGAAGACATAGATGCCGGCGTTGTACCACGCGGGCTGGCCGGGCTGAAGCCAGCCCTCGGCGCGGAGACGCTCCAACTGGGCGGGCGAGGGCTTCTCGACGAGGCGGGTCAGCTCGAAGCGTTCGTTGAAGAAGTTGAGCCCGCCCTGGGTGACGTCCTCGCCGGCCGTGACCGTGATCAATCCGCCGAACCGCCCTTCCCGCCAGCGGGACAACATCCGGCCATACGTGTCGGGCCGGACGAGGATGTCGCCGTAGGTGAGGAGGAACGGGTCGTTGCCGACGAAGTCGCGGGCGACCTCGGGGGCCTTGCCGGTGCCATCCTGGACGAGTTGGCGCCGGTATTGGATCCGTGCGCCGAGGCGCGAGCCGTCCTGGAAGTGGTCCTCGATGGCCTCGGCGTGCCACCCCGTGACGATGCAAAGGTCGCCGATGCCCTGGGAGGCCAACCCCTCGACGATGTGCTCCAGGATGGGGCGTCCCTGGACGGGGAGCATGGGCTTGGGAATCTCACGGGTCAGGTCGCGCATGCGGGTGCCCTTGCCCGCCGCGAGGAGGATGGCCTTCATTCGAGGGAGAACGTCATGCAATCAGGTCACGGACGACGTTGCCGTGGACGTCGGTGAGGCGGAAGTCGCGACCCGCGTGGTGGAAGGTGAAGCGTTCGTGGTCGAACCCGAGCAGCCACAGGAGCGTGGCGTGGAGGTCGTGGACATGGACGACCTTCTCGGCGGCGGCGAACCCGAACTCGTCGGTGGCCCCGTGGACGGAGCCGCCCTTCACCCCGCCGCCGGCCAGCCACATGGTGAAGCCGTGGTTGTTGTGGTCGCGCCCGTTTTGCTTCCCGGCGTTGGCCCCGGGCGTGGGCAGCTCGACGGTGGGGGTGCGCCCGAACTCGCCGCCCCAGATGACCAGCGTGTCGTCGAGCATGCCGCGCTGCTTGAGGTCGGAGAGCAGGGCGCCGATGGGCTGGTCGGCCTCCTTGGCGAGCTTGCGGTGGTTGGCCTCGATGTCGTCGTGGTTGTCCCAAGGCTGGCCGGCGCCGTGCCAGACCTGGACGAATCGAACGCCGCGCTCGAGCAGGCGGCGGGCGATGAGGAGCTGTCGGGCCTGGGTGCCCTCGCCGTACATGCGCCGGACGTGCTCGGGCTCGCGCTGGATGTCGAAGGCGTCCGTGGCGTCCATCTGCATGCGGTAGGCGAGCTCGAAGGACTGGATGCGGGCCTCGACCTGGGCGTCGGCGGCGCGGGCGCGTTGATGGCGTTGGTTGAGCTGCTGGAGCAGGTCGAGCTGGGCGCGTTGCTCGGGAAGGCCGTGGTACGGGTTGGAGATGTTCTCGATGAGGCGCTCGATCTTGGTGTGCTCCGTGTTGATGTAGGTGCCTTGATACACCCCGGGGAGGAAGGCCGACTGCCAGTTTTGGGACTCCTGGATGGGGTAGCCGCCGGGGCACATGACCACGAAGCCGGGCATGTTTTGGTTCTCGGACCCGAGGCCATAGGTGACCCACGAGCCGAAGCTGGGGCGGACGAGGCGCGCCTCGCCGCAGTTCATGAGCAGGAGGGAGGGCTCGTGGTTCGGGACGTCCGCCTTCATGGACCGGATGACGCACAGGTCGTCGGCGTGCTGGGCGACGTGGGCGAACAGCTCGGAGACCTCGAGACCGCATTGGCCGTGCCGGCTGAACTTGAAGGGCGAGCGAAACGCGGCGCCGGTCCGGCGCTCGGTCTTGAGCTGGACGGGGATCTCCTTGCCGTGCCAACGGTCGAGGGCGGGCTTGGGATCAAACGTGTCCACGTGGGACGGGCCGCCGTTGGCGAAGATGTGGATCACGCGCTTGGCCCGCCCGGGGAATTGGGGCCCCCGGGGCATGAGGGGGTTGGTGAAGCCCGCCGACGCGCCCGGGATGGCCGCCCGTGCCCGGGGTTGCAGCTCGCCGAGGGATCCCAGCAGGGACGTGAGCCCGGCAACGCCCATGCCCATGCCGCATTGGTGAAGGAAGCCCCGTCGTGTCAGGGCGAGGTGCTCAAGGCTCGTGGTGGGGTGGCTCATGATCGTGCGCGCGTCCTCGACGTGAACGCCTTCCGCTGGGTCGAGGTCATGGTCCGGATCGACGGGGCATGGGCGGGGTTCATTCACGTTCCATGGAAAAGCTCGGGCGCGGCCTGCATCGCCAGGGAACGGGACACGTGCAGGGCGTCCGCCGCATCCTCGGATTCCAACGCCCGCCGCGCGGCGTCCGCCGCCTCGGCAAGCCTCAGGCGACGCAGCAGGAACTTGACGGCCGGCACGGCCGCAGGGGTGGCGCTCAGCTCGTCCACGCCCAGCCCGAGGAGGACCGGGACCATCGCCGGGTCCGCCGCCGCCTCGCCGCACACGCCAACCCAGCGCCCGTGACGGCGGGCGGCCTGGACCGTGGCGTGGATCAAGCGGAGCACGCCCGGGTGCATCGGCGAGAACAACGACGCGACCCTCTCGTTCATGCGGTCCACCGCCAGCGTGTAGCCCGTCAGGTCGTTGGTACCCACCGAGAAGAAGTCCACCTCTCGCGCCAGTTGCTCCGCCACCAACGCCGCCCCGGGCACCTCGATCATCATCCCCACCTGCATGGCGGGATCGAACGCCACGCCCGCCGACCGCAGGTCCTCCCGGCAACGTTCCAGCAGCATGTTCGCCTCCCGCACCTCCGCCACGCCGCTGATCATCGGGTACATCAGCCGGACCTTGCCAAACGCCGAGGCGCGGAGGATCGCGCGGAGCTGGGCCTGAAACACCTCCGGCAACGCGAGGCTCACGCGGATCGCACGCCAGCCCAGGAAGGGGTTCTGCTCCCCGGCACGCGCCCAACCCGCCGGGAGCTTGTCGCCGCCAAGGTCCAGCGTCCGGATCACCGTGGCATGCGGCGACACGGCGGTCGCGGCGGCTCGGTACGCCTCGAATTGCTCGTCCTCGCCGGGGAAGTCGCGTCGGTTGAGAAACAGGAACTCGCTGCGGAACAACCCGATGCCCTCGGCGCCGGAGGCCACGACGGACGCCGCATCCGACGGGGCGTCGATGTTGGCGGCGAGGGCCACCCGATGGCCATCCAACGTGATCGCCGGCTGCAATCGCAACGAGGCGAGGCGCTCGTCGAAGGCGGCCCGCCGTTGCTTGAGCTGGCCATAGGCGAACAACGTCTGGTCCGTCGGGTTGACGGTGACCATGCCCGAGTGGCCATCGACCAACGCATGCTCGCCGCCCCGGACGCGCGCCGTGATGTCGCCGAGGCCGACGACGGCCGGGATGCCCAGCTTGCGGGCCAGGATCGCCGTGTGGCTCGTCGTGCCGCCGCCGTCGGTCGCAAACCCCAGCACCTTGCGAGGGTCCAGCGTCGCCGTCGTCGCGGGGGACAACTCCGGCGCGAGGATGACCGAGGGGTCCGCCAGCTCGCGAAGGTCCCGCTCCGTGGTGCGGCCCATCAGGTGATCCAGCACCCGGCCCGTGACGTCGCGAATGTCGGCGGCGCGCTCGCGCAGGTAGTCGTCCTCCAACGCGCCCAGGGCGGCGGCGAACTTCTCGGCCACCTCGTGGTAGGCCGACTCGCAGTTGATCCGATCCCCCTCGATGCGACGCCGAACCTCGCCCAGCAGCATCTCGTCCTCGAGCACCAGGAGGTGGGCGTCGAAAATGGACGCCTCGGACTGGCCCACCGCCCGGCCGACCTGCTCCTGGACGTCGAGGAGGTCTCGTCGCGTGTGGGCGATGGCCGCCTGCAATCGCGCCAGCTCGCCTTCCACGGCCTCGGCGGGCACCTCGCGCCTCAGGACATGACGCGCGGCATCGCCCAGGACCACCACCCGCCCGTGGCACACGCCAGGGGACGCCGGGATGCCCCGGTAAACCCTCTCGCCACCCTGCGCGCGCTCGTCCACGACGTCAGCCTAGCCACCCTGCCCTCCCCGGGAAGCATGGATTCCGCCGACGCGGCCGCGGCCGCGGCCGATCAGGGCTTCGCCGCGCGCAGGCGGCTGGGCGGCTCGAGGTAACGGAACGGGTTGCTGGGGTTGTCGTTGTCGTAGGCGAACGCATCCCGGTGCTGGAGGAAGTACTTCAGCTCGTCCGAAGGGATGGCGAAGCCCAGTCCCTCGCCAAACGTGAGCTTCATGTTGGTGACGCCCACGACCTCGCCCCGCAGGTTGAAGAGCGGGCCGCCGGAATTCCCGGGGTTGATCTGGGCCGTCGTCTGGAGGTAGAGCGACCCGCCCATTTGCCGGGTCTTGGTGCTCAGGATGCCCTCGGTGACCGTGCGCTCGAGCCCCAACGGGCTCCCGATGGCAAACACGCGCTCGCCCACGGACAACGCCTCCGTGTCGCCCACCAACACGCGCTTGAAGCGAGGCGCGCCCGGGTCCTCCACCTTCAGCAACGCCAGGTCCGCGAACTTGTTCATGGCCACGATGCGGACGTCCTTGTAGCTGCGTCGCTCGAGCTGCGCGTCCTTCTGGTGATAGACCTCCACCGAGATGCGCGTCTCGCCCTCGATGACGTGGAAGTTGGTGATGAGATGGCCGTCCTCGGCGATGAAGAAGCCGGAGCCGACGCCGCTGGGCGCCCGGACTTGGACGACCGACTCGCCCAGGGACTGCACCAACTCGCGGACGGGGCGCTCGACGGGCGGCGTGGTGGCGACGGCAAACAAGCCGGAGCGCGATTCCTGCACGGCCGGGGCCTTCGCGCCGCGCGGGTCGGGCGTGGCCTCCTTGGAGACCTTCACGATCTCCGCACGCGGCACGGCCAGGACGGTGAAGCCGAGGTCCAGGTAGAGGTGGTCCTTCTTTTCCGCCACGACCTTGGCGCTGATGGATCCGCCGTCGCGCAATTGAAGGGTCTCGGCCTGGACCGCGAAGCCCCAGGCCAGCGCCAGCAGGGGCCAACCCGCCCGCGTGGCCTTCGCAGTGAACTCGCTCATGGGCGCACGCTACCGAGGACGTCCCCGCGTGGCAACGCGCCCGCGGCCGCCCAAAATGAAGTCCGCGGAGGTTGAACAATCCCGCTTGCGAGCCGTCGATTAAGACGTTGGTTGGAATCGTGCTCGCCAAGGGTTGGCAGAGGGGCCGTGCTGGGCGGCAGAGTGCGGGCACGTAGTCTCCAGTTGGCTCTGCCGCCGATCTGAGCGCCTCGGTGAAGGCGTCCTTGGCCCCATCACCAGGGCCGGACCCGAGTGGGTCCGGCCCTTTATCTTTTGAAGCCGCATCCCCCGCCGGGCATCCGGCCGCAACTTGCCCGAGACGTCCCACGGCGCCCCTGCTAGCCTCTCGCACATGGGCGACCTGCTCGTCGGCGCGCTGAGCGTCCTCCTCTCCACCAACGCCCCCATGGCGTTGTCCAATCGCGTCGCCCAGGCCGCAACCTCCCTCCCCATCCCCCACGCCGGCCCCGACACGCAGGACCCCCGCTATGCCGAGCTGCGCGTCGTCATGGAAGCCGACGACGCGGCCGAGGACGAAATCGGGCGCTGGCTCGCCGAGCGCGAGGCCCTGCCGCCGGACGACCCCCTGCGGGAGACGGACGCGGCGTTCCGGCGACGCGTGGACGAACGCAACGCACGGGTCCGTTCCGCCTACGAGACGCTCATCCAGCGTCACCCGGCCTATGCGCCCGCCCGCAACGCCTTCGCGGCGTTCCTCGGCGAGACGGGCGACGAGGAGGGAGCCATCCAGCAGCTCGAGAAGGCGTCCGCGCTCGACCCCAACGACCCCTCCATCTGGAACAACCTCGCCAACCACTACGGGCACGTGGGACCCATCGAGAAGGCCTTCCCCGCCTACGAGAAGGCCATCGCACTCCAGCCCTTCGAGCCCACCTATCGCTACAACCTCGGCACCGTCGTCTTCCTCTTCCGCAAGGACGCCATGGCCTACTACCGGTGCGACGAGGCCGCCGTGTTCCGGCGCGCCCTCGACCACTACCGCGAGGTCCGCCGCCTGCGGCCCCACAACTTCCGCTATGCGTTCGACTTCGCCCAGACCTGGTACGGCGTGAAGCCCGAGCCCGCCGACACCCCCGAGAAACGGACCGTCGCCGAACGTTCCCTCGCCGAGTCCGCGCTCGGTGCATGGCACGAGGCGCTCGCCTTGGCCGACAACGAACGGGACCGCGACGGCATCTTCCTCCACCTCGCCCGATGGCATCTGCGCCTTGGCCAATGGGACGCCGTGCGCACCAACCTCGCCCTCGTCGCCCGGCCGGAACACCTCGTGTTGAAGGCGCGGCTGCAACGGAACCTCGAGGAGAAGGAACCCAAGCCCACGCGGTAGTGTCGGGTCTCATCGAACCAAGAACGGCACTTAGCCGGGACGATTCAGTTGGGAGGGAAGTGATTGCGAAGCAGATCGAGCAAGCACGACCGCTCCAATTGAATCGTCCCGGCTGAGGGATGGGATCCCCCAAGCCCTTCGGTGGCGCTGAACGCTTCGCCCATGCTGTGGGCCGCGTGACCACAAGCGGCGGCCAGGATGCGCAACCCTGCGCGCTGGGTGAAGCCACGCGGCTATGGGCGTTCACCTCCAGTCGCTTCAACTTGTTCCAACAACCGGGCTCTGCTCCCAACCGGCTCGCCCTGCAACTCCTCGCGCGAGGAACCACGCATCACGCGGATCTCTTCACCTCGATGTGAGGCCAGACGTGTGCCGTGGAGGGCCGGTGTGTCTGGGGTTTGCCGGGAAAACCACGGACGGCACGGATGGCACGGATAAAGGCCAAGCTGGGAGGTCCCATCCATGGCGCATGCGCCAAGACCCCACGACGCCCATGAATCCGTGTGATCCGTGTCATCCGTGGTTCTTGGCCCTGACCTGCTTTCGGCTGGCGCCCAGGCCCACGAGCGGCCCCCTGCGGCCCACCCCAACCTCACCTACAGGGCGAAGTGTCGAGTTCACCCCCCGAAGGCCAATCTGCCTTGATGTGACGGCCCTTTCCTTGCCTTGGAATCTTCTTCGACCGCCGTTTTCAGGTTCAAGCTCGTGAGGCGGAGTCGCCCGCGGAGACGCAGAGACGCAGAGGTGGGAGGTGTTTCTGGCTCATGTCTCCGCGTCTCAGCGGCTCTGCGGGAGATTCTCCTCCAGCCCATTGGCATCGCTGTGGGCCGCGTGCCCCCACGCGGCGGCTTGCAGAAGCATCTGCTTCGCAATCCCTTCCCTCCCAACTGAATCGTCCCGGCTAGACCCTCGGATGGTGGCGCCGATGGACGTCGGACAAGTGCTTGCCGGACACGTGGGTGTACACCTCGGTTGTCCCGATGCTCGCATGGCCGAGCAATTCCTGGATCACCCGCAGGTCCGCCCCGTTCTCCATGAGATGCGTCGCGAACGAATGCCGCAGCATGTGAGGCGTGAACGGCCGCTCGATCCCGGCACGCCGTGCCGCGCGTCGGATTCGCCCCCACATCGTCACGTGCCCGAACGCGGTGCCCCGGCGCGTCAGGAAGACGACGCCCGGCGACCTCGGCGACACCAGCGAGGGCCGCGCCACCTCCATGTACCGCGCCAACGCGTCGCGCGCCTTGCCGCCCATGGGCACCACGCGTTCCTTGCCGCCCTTGCCCACCACCGTGAGGTAGCCGGCCTCCGGGTGGACGTGCTCGATGCGCAGCCCCCGCAGCTCCGCCAGGCGCAGCCCGCTCGCATAGGCGACCTCCAGGATCGCGTGGTCGCACAACTCCGCCGGGGTCGCCCCAGGTGGAAGCACCAGCAGCCGCGAGACCTCGTCCATCGACAACGACTTCGGCAGCGACTTCCAGCGCTTGGGCAAGGACAGGTTCTCGGTCGGGTCGGACGTCACGAGGCCCTCGTCCGTGCAAAACCGGAAGAAGGCCCTGAGCGCGGCCACCTGCGCGTAGAGGCTGGTGGAGGCCAGGCCGCCCTTGCGGGGGCGCCCCGGGCCGCCCTGGCGCGCCGGCCGGGAACGCTCGGACGCCAGGAACTCCATCAGGTGGCCCGGGGTCGTGTCCCGGGCGGTGGCGAGCCCGCGACCCGTCGCCCACGCCACGAAGCGCCCCAGCAACGCGGCGTACGTCCGCTGCGTGTTGGCCGACTGGCCACGCTCGTGACGCACATGCACCAGGAACTCCTCCACCAACGTCTCCATCCCGCCCCACTTCACCACGTCGCCCCGCATGCGTCCAACGGCCCATGCCAGGCTTGCCTCGCATCGGCTCCCTTTGTTCCAGTTCAACCCATGTCCCACGGCATCGCATGAAGGCTACGTCCTCAGTAGCCGGAACGATCTCATTGGATCGGACCTGCTGGCTCGATCTGCCTCGGCCCATCCGTCGTCGTTCGGTCGTCACGGGCCCCGGGGCGGCGCTCGCGATGGCCTGCGTGTTGGGGTTCATGGGCGTCGCCCGGGCCGACGGGACCACGCCGGCGCCGGGTGCATGGCCGGAGTCCAAGGTGGACGCGTGGCGCGGGCATCGCCGGCTGCGCTTCACCGTGGAGGGTTGCACGGCGTGGGTCGTGGAACCCAAGGCCGCCGCGCCGGGCAAGCCCTGGACGTGGTGCATGGAGTTCCCGGACGCCTTCACGGAACGCACGGGTGTGCCGACGCTGCTGGAGAAGGGGTTTCACCACTTGCACCTCGAGGTGGGCAACACGTTTGGGTCGCCGCCGGCGCTCCGCCACTTCGACGCCTTCTACGCCGCCGTGACCAACGCCGGGCTCGCGGCGCGGGGCAACCTCATCGGCATCAGCCGCGGCGGGCTCTACGCCTACAACTGGGCGGCGCAAGGACCCGGCCGGGTCGCCACCCTCTACGGCGACGCGCCCGTTTGCGACTTCAAGAGCTGGCCCGGTGGACGTGGCGTCGGCAAGGGAAGTCCCGGCGACTGGCGCAAGTTGATCTCGGACTACGGCTTTCGGGACGAGGCCGAGGCCCTTCGGCACGGTGGCAACCCGGTGGATCAACTCCGTCCCCTGGCGAAGGCGGGCATCGCGCTGCTGCACGTGGTTGGGGACACCGACGACGTCGTGCCGGTGGCGGAGAACACGGATCTCGTGGAGCAGCGATACCGGGCCTTGGGTGGCTCCATCACGGTCATCCACAAGCCGGGCGTGGGGCACCACCCGCACGGGCTCGACGACCCGCGGCCCGTGGTGGAGTTCATCGTCCGGCACGGCTCCGGCACGCCCGCCGCCGCCGGGCCCGGCCCTAGAACGACAGCCCCACCGTGACGAGGAACGTCCTGGGGAATCGCGGGCCATACGTGTAGGCGCCGTCACGATAGCGCCCCACGTCGAGGTCACGTTGGTAGGCGTCCGCGAGGTTGCGACAGCCCAGCATCAGCCGGGCCTCCGTCCCGCGGGCCGCCCTCCAAGTGCGTGTGATGGATGCGTCCATCACTGCGAACCATGGCGAGGACGCCATCGTGTTTCCGATCTGGCGCGGCTGACCCGGGTAGCTTCCCAGCAAGGGGCTGCCGTCCCCGGACAGGTCGTTCAAGACGTGCGGGACCAGCATCGGTCCCGTCACACGCACCCCCACGAAGGCCTCCCATGGCCCGTGCTTGAAGACGGCCTTCACCATGCCGTGCCGGTCTGGCACGCGCACAAACCTCCGCGACAGGATCGGTGGATCCGAGGGATCCAGCCCGTCGATGCCGCCGAGGTGAAGCTGCGGACGGTCAAATTGAGAGCGTTGCTCGATCCATGAGGCCTCGATGCGAAAGGCCTCCGATGGCACGAGCGCGGCGGTGAACTCGGCGCCGCCCACCCACGCGTCGTCCGCGTTGACCTTGGTGCGCCGCAGGATTCCCGGCTCGGGTTGTTCCGCGTCGATCCGATTGAAGAACGTGCCCTCGATGCGCGTGAAGAAGGCGTTGGCATCCAAAACCCATGGGCCATCGGGCCGCCATTCGGGGCCGATCAACGCCGAGTACGAGCGCTCCTCCCGCAGCGACGGATCACGCCGAACCACCTGCAGGTCGCCTCCGACGTTCGAGATGTGCAGGTCCTCGTCGAACAACTCCGGGGCGCGAAAGCCCGTGCCCAGGGATCCGCGCCACGTCCACTCGGGCGTTGGCTGCCACTTTCCCGCGACGCGCGGCGACACCACCGGGTCCGGCAACAACCCATGAAGGTCCGCGCGAACTCCCCCCACCCATTCCCATCGCTCCGAGGGCCGCCACCGGTCTTCCAGCATCAGGCCCACGTTGCGGTAGTCGTCCGAGACCGTCCGCGACGAGAAAAGGTCCCCCAGCGACTCGTGTCGCTGCTGGACCGCGCCGGTCCATTGATGGTCCTCCGCCCCGTGCCACACGAGGCGTGCGTCGCCCAGCCATTGGACGTCCCGCGACCGTCCGAATCCCAGCCCCGGCACCTGATCCACGTTGAAGGGCGGCATGGGCCGTCCGTTGGCGTCGGTTGGAGCCTGTGACGCGGGGGGCAGCGTGGGATCCCAGTCCGGATCTTCCGATCCCCCCAGCGGACCGGTGCCGCCGTAATAGGTATCGCGATCCAAGTGGGTGAATCCGCCGGCCAGCCGCCACGACCAATTGGCCCCACCTTCCTGGTCCCACGCGAGGGTCACCCCATGTCGCCTCGACCGGATGGCCTCGGCGATTCCCGTTGTCTCGGGCGGCCGAGAGAGGGCGTCCCCGGCCATTTCGCCGCCGCGGCGGCGTTCGTCCGTCCAGAGGTAGTCCGCCACCACCTGTCCATGATCGCCGGGCTTCCACCACGCACGGGCCCCCGGGGCAGCCAAGGATCTTCGGGCCACCTCCGAGTATCCGTCGCCGTTCACGTCCACGGCATCCGTGTGGGACTCCAGCCCGTGCAAGGTCAGCCCGGCCTTGCGTTGACGACCCACGAGATGGAAGGCGCCGAAGAGGTCCCGGTTCGGACCGCCAAGGCGATCCTTTCCCTGCATGGCGTTGGCCGATGCCTCCAGGACGCCCCCGGTCGTCCGGGCAATGCGAGGCACGAGATCAACGGTCCCGGCGACGGCGCCCGGGCCGCTGAGGACGGAACCAGGGCCCTTCACCACGTCGATGCGCTCGAGGAGCGGCACGGGCACTTGATCGAGGCCGTAGGTGGAAGCGAGGCCGGACTGGGTGGGCAGGCCGTCTTGGAGCAGTGAAAGGTACCGCTGCGGGAGGCCGAGGAGCCGGATCTCGGAGGCGTTGCAGTTTTGGCACGTCACGTCCAGGCGCAGTCCCGGGCTGTACTCCAGCGCGTCCGACAATCGAACGGCTTGCCATGCCCGGGCATCCTCGGGCGTCACGGACTCGACACGGATGGCGCCCCCCAATTCACGGGCCTTGGACGGGGCTGCGGTGATGACCTGACGCGGGATGGGTTCACCCTCCGCGCCTGCTGCACGAGCCGCCACGGCCAACCCCATCGCCACGCCATGCCATGATCGACCGCGTCGGGTCGATGGCATCGAGAACCGCGTTGTTCTGGAATGATTCAATGGTCGCGACGGAAGCATGCGTTCAACCGGCCGTCATGACGACTGCGCAAATCGGTCCCATCGCGATCCGCCCGCGGCCTCTAGCGACGTCGCAGGCGTTGTCCAAGCTTTCGGCCGCGTGCCCTCACGCGGCGGCCACGATGCCGCACCTCCGAGCGGCTCCGGGCCAGAGTGGCAGCGGCATCTTACCGCGGATCCACGCGGGGCAAGCGGCTGGAAGCCGCTTCCACTTTAACTCGGCCTTCATGGTGGGTGGCAGCGGCGTCCCGCCGCTGGAGATGACCCAGCCAGAGCCGAGACGGTTCTGCCACGTTTCCGCAGGGTGAGGTCTCGGATGGATCCCACACGGCCTCTTTGCCGCAATGGGATGGCCATTTCCTTGCCTTGAGGCCCTCTTGAACTGCCGTTTTTGACCAGGAGACACGACGCTAGATCCCGGCGGGCGTGGCCCCGCGGTCGAGCATGTCCCGGATGCAACGCTCGACGACGTCCACGGGGAGTCCCTCGAGGCCCTGCGCATGGTGCAGGCAAACAAAGCGCTCGCTCCGCGGCCGCCAGACCGCCTCGCACGTCGGGCCCCACAGCACCAACCCACGCACGTCCATCGCCGCCGCCAAGTGCGTCACCCCCGAGTCGTGCCCCACGAACAACGACGCCCCGGACATCCGCCGCGCCAGCATCGGCAAGGGCTCCGACACCACGCATCGGACCGATCCCAGGCCTCGCGCGAGCCCCGGCAACCGCTCCGCCTCGGCCTCGCCCCCAACAAGGTCCACGTCCACGTCCCCCGCCGCCTCCAGCAATTCCAGCAGCCGTCGCCATCGCTCCTCCGGCCAGTTCTTGTGGCGTCCGCCCGAGCCCGGATGCGCCACCAAACGACGCCTGGCGCCAGCCGCCATCACCTCGCCACCCCCCAGCACGGCCAGGCGCGGCAACGGGTCGGCATCGAAGATCGCCAACCGTTCCAACGGGCGAAGCAACTGCTGCGACGCGTGCATGGCCGACGGCTCCTCCGGCCGGTGCGGTCCCTCCAGGAATTGCGCGCGCGACACACGGCCCACGTTGTCGCGGAAATGATGGTCCGGGTCGTACAGGTAGCTGACCACGACGTTGAACGACGCGAAGTAGTCGGACCACGCGGGGTCCAGGGCGCCCTTCCGGGCGAAGAACCCGGCAAGTCCGCGTGACTCGAGCGCGCGCGTTGCGTCCACGATCCCGGCGTCCAACGCCAACTGCGCGGGCCTGGGATAGGCCAGCACCTCGAGGTGGGTCCCCGGGAACGCGCGACGCAGCGCGGACAGGGCGGGAAGCGTGAGGATGAAGTCACCCAGCGCACCCCCTCGCACGACGAGGATGCGGCCCTTGCCACGCGGCGACGCCGAGGGCTGCTGCGTGCGGGGCGGGGCGTCCATTCGCAATGCCTACGGCACGATCTCCGTGCCGACGCCCTCGTCCGTGAAGAACTCCAGCAACACGGAATGCGGCACCCGTCCGTCCAGGAATTCCACCTTCTCCACCCCCGCCTTCAGCGCGGCCACCGCGCTGTCCACCTTCGGAATCATCCCCTTGTCGATGACCCCCATGCGCTTCAACCCCTCGATCTCCCCCACCGACAGATGGGAGATCAACGTGGTCGCGTCCTTGGGGTCCCGGAGCAGGCCCGGCACGTCCGACAAGAACGCCAGCCGGCGCGCGCGAAGCGCGATCGCCACCTGCGCCGCCGCGACATCCGCGTTGCAGTTGTACACCTGCCCGTCCTCGCCACGGGCCGTCGGGCTGATCACCGGCGTCAACCCCCGCGCCATGCAATCCAGCAACGGGCCGGTCCGGACGTCCACCACCTCGCCCACGTAGCCCACGTCCACGGGCGCGCCGGACGCGTCCCTCAGCCACAGCTTCCGGCACGTGAGCACGTCCGTGCCCGCAAACCCGGCCGCCTTGCCGCCCAATGACTCGATCAACCGCACCACCTCCGGGTTGATCTCCCGGGACAACACGCGATCGACCACCTCGACCGTCGCGGCGTCCGTCACCCGCTGCCCTTGGACGAACTGGGCCGCCAGGCCGGACTTCTCCATGGCGCGGGTGATGGCCTTGCCGCCGCCGTGGACGACCACCGGGTTGATGCCCACGGCCTCGAGGAACACCACGTCCCGGGCCACGCTGGCGCGCACCGCCGGGTCCGGGGAGTCCATGAAGCTGCCGCCGTACTTCACCACGAACGTGGCGCCGTCGAAGCGTTGGATGTACGGCAACGCCTCCATCAACGTGGCGGCCTTCGGGATCAGGTCTTGCATGGCGAAGGACGAATGGCGAAGGACGCGTTCAGCCGCCGAGGGACGTGGGGTCGGCGACGTTGCCCTTGTTGAAGTCCACGTAGGCCTCCGTCAGGTCCGCCGCGTACAGGATCGCCGCGCCCTTCCCGAGGTTCAGCCGGATGTGCAGGTCGAACTCGTCGGGCGCCACGGCGCGGCAGAGGTCCGCGAACGACGCCTTCGTGGGCTGGCCGCGTCGAAGGCTCCACAGGACCTTGCGGGAACCCGGCGCGCTGTACCCGATGTCCACCTTGTCCTCCACGACCGTGGCGGGGCTGTAGCCGAGCGCGTCGATGATCCGCCCCCAGTTGGGGTCGCCGCCGTGCCAGCTCGTCTTCACCAACGCGGAGTTGCCCACCGCGCGCGCGGCCGCGTCCGCCTCGGCGACCGAACGCGCCCCGGACACCCGGACGGTCACGACCCGGTGCACGCCCTCGCCGTCCCGGACGATCATCTTGGCGAGCGCGAGGCAGACGTGTTGCAGGGCGTGCTGGAAGGTCGCGAAGTCCTTGTGGCGGGCGGACCCGATCAACGGGTTGCCGGCCATTCCGTTGGCGAGGACCAGCACGGTGTCGTTGGTGCTCATGTCGCCATCGACCGTGATCCGGTTGAACGAGGAGGCGACGGCCTCGGTCAGCGCGGCCTGGAGCGCCGGCGCCTGGATCGCGGCGTCCGTCGTCACAAACGCCAGCATCGTCGCATGCAGTCCGGCGGGAAGCGACGCCGGCCGGGCGCCGTTGGGGCTCATCCCGGGCTGGATCATCCCGGCTCCCTTGCACATGCCGCCGACGCGGACCCTGCGCCCGCCCAGGGTCAGTTCGACGGCGACCTGCTTGGGA
Organism: uncultured Verrucomicrobiota bacterium; assembly: GCA_903880005.1. Taxonomy (GTDB): domain Bacteria; phylum Verrucomicrobiota; class Verrucomicrobiia; order Limisphaerales; family UBA9464; genus UBA6176. The sequence continues at coordinate 46,165 of CAIRNV010000098.1, forward strand.
CGGGTGTCGCTCGTCATGATGGCCTCGGCGGCCCGCGCCGCATGGTCCGCGTCGGACCCAAGCTGGGTCGCGCACGCCGCGATGCCGGACTCGACCTGGGGCATGGGGAGCTGGACGCCGATCCGGCCCGTGGACGCCACGAAGGCGTGGCCGCGGCGCAGCCCGAGCGCGTCCTCCGCAAGGTCTGCCATGCGCAGGGCGTCCCTCATCCCCTGGCGTCCGGTGCAGGCGTTCGCGTTGCCGGAGTTCACGACGACCGCCTGGGCCACACCCTTTGCGGCGCGCGGGATGCAAAGCTTGACGGGCGCGGCGCACACCTGGTTGGTCGTGAACAGGCCCGCGACGGCGCACGGCTGCTCGGAGGCCAGGATCGCGAGGTCACGCTTGGGTCCCTTGTCCGAGCCCTTGCCCGTGCCCAGCCGCTTGATGTCGCAAAAGACGCCTCCGGCCTTGAATCCAAGGGGGGCCACCACGGCGCCGTCCACCGGCGCGAGCTTCACTTTCATGCGCGGCCCGAAGGAAGCCGGTAGCAGGCGTCGCGCTCAAGCCGATTATCGCGCGATCCCGCGTTCGCGGCGTCCGTCATGGCTCGTCGTCCGCCGTCTCGAACACCGACAGGATCCGGTCGAACGATTCCCGCACGTCGGCCGAGGCCGCGATCACCACCCCATAGCGGGCGTTGCGGTTCAGGCGATTCACCACGTGGCCGTCGGCGTGCAACACGTTGCTGGAGCGCCTTTGGTGGTGCGTCTTCGGCACCACGTTGAAGACGGCGAGGTCCGGCGGGCATTCGTACTGCGTGTCGAGCGCGAGCGCGGACACCGGTCGTCCCCGGCGGTTGAGGCCCAACGCCTCCAACCGCAGCGGCGCGGGCGGCCACGGCGACGCCGGGTCGTCGAAGAGGTTCGTCGCGCCACCATGTCGATAGTAGTAGCTGCCCTGCGCCTGATACCGCCCCACCTTGGCCAGCTCGGCTTGCGCATCCAGGCGCTGGTCCGCCCCCGGGCAAAACAAGGCCCTGGGTTGCGACGCGAGGCTGCCCGCCAACATCAAACCCAACCCCACGGGCTCCCCGCGTTGCAGGGACAACAGGCTCGTCGGGGCGCCGGACGACGGATAGAAGCTCGCGGGACTGGTGAAGGGCGGTGCCTTGGGTCCGAACGGCACCCGGCCGTCATGGTCGCCCGCGTAGGTGGAGATCCCAATCCCGACCTGCCGGAGGTTGGAGAGGCAGGCCGTCCTCTTGGCCGCCTGCTGGGCCTGCCCCAAGGCGGGCAGCAACAGCCCCGCCAACACCGCAATGATCGCCACCACCACCAGCAACTCGATCAGCGTGAAGCCTCCCCTGCTCCGTGGCTCCCGCCTTCGCCGGGACGATTCAGTTGGTGGGGACGCGATGGCGAAGCAGATGCCGCCGCAAGCCGAGGAGTGAGCGAGGCGTCCCGCAGACACAGGACCACGAGCGAAGGACGACGCTCTTGCGGAAGAAGTTGCAGCAAGCACGACGGACCCAACGGGATGACTCCAACCTAAGCCGGGACGATTCAGTTGGGAGGGAAGTGATTGCGAAGCAGATGCTTCCGCAAGCCGAGGGGTGAGCGAGGCGCGGGCCGGTACGAGGCCCGTAACGAGCGAAGGACGAAGGATTTGCGGAAGCAGATCGAGCAAGCACGACCGATCCAACTGAATCGTCCCGGCTAAGGGTTGGACCCGTTCACTCACCCGTCGCCACTTCCACCCTGAAGAAGCCATGGCCCTCGTCCCCTCCCGAGACCGGCACGCGTTCGACGTCGCCGGAACCGTCCACCAGACCAGGCAAGGGGCTCCACGCCTTCAGGTCGCCCGAACGCCATGCCCGGTACTTCCAACCGCGGGTCGTCCCCCACGCAAGATTCAAACCTTGGGGCCCCGACTCGATGGTCACCTGGGGCGCGGGCGCGGCCGTGACGCGGAAGTTGTCGATGTCCCAGTACCCGCCCTCGGCTTCACGCGACACGGTCGAGACGGCCATGATGGCCACGGGTCGCCCGGCCCACGGGTCGCCGGGCATGACCACGGGCGTCGTGACGCGGAAGGTCGTCATCGACGTCCGGACCGGGAACAAGCCGGGCGTGTTGACCACGGTGCGCGCAGCCACCACGGCGCGGGTCCCGTCTGGCTGGACGTGGCAAAAGCCCACCTCCAAGGACGCCTCGGGCAGCATGGCCCCGCCGTTTCCCAGCACGTCCACGGATAGCTGATAGGCCTTGCCCACCTCGTAACGCACCGGGTTGGCCGTGCCTTCCGGCCCGATTTCCTGCCAGACCCCGGCGCCCGAAACGACGAACAACCACGCGGCTTGCTTGCCGTCGAGGTTCGCGAGGTGGTCGGGCTTTCCCGGGGCCGTGTTGGCAAACGTCCCGATCAACTGCCCCCACAGGAACCCGCCGCCCTCATCAAACCACGAGGGCTTTTCGGTCCGTTGCCAGGGGTCGATGCGAAGGTCCACGAACGCCGTGGCGGGTTCCTCGAACGAGCCATTGGGAACGGGGATCGCCTGGCCCAGCCCTTGCGGAAGGGCCAGCACCACCCCGGCGATCAACACCCACCCTTGGCGATTCATGCGTCCGCGAACTTCCAAGCCACGATCTCAGCGCCGACGCCGCGCCAGCATCCATGCGCCGCCCGCCAACCCGCCCAGGGCCATCAATCCGCCCATCCCCGGCTCGGGCACGACCGTTGCCGTCACGCGCACGTTGTCCAAGTCCCAGTAGCCCTCGCCCGTGCCGCCCACCGACACGATGCCGACCCCGATGTTTCGACCGGCCGCGGGACTTCCCTCGCTGATCGCGCCCGTGGCCGCCGACACATCCGTCAGGGACGGCCATGCCGCGCCGAGGGTCGCGTTGTACGCCACCGTCACCGACCCCACGGACGTGGGTTGAAAGGAGGAGTCGAGGTAGAACAAGGACACCATCAGCGGCGTGCCATCCACGATGTTGCCACCGCCCCTCACGCCCACGGTCACCTCGTAGGAGACGCCGACCTCGAACGTCGCGGGCAGCACCTGCGAAAACCCGGCCAACGGCAACGCGAACAGATAGGCCGCCTGCTGCCCATCCGCGTTCGGGATCCTCCCCGGCTGACCAGAGGGCGGGTTGGGGAAGATCCCCGAGAGCTGATCCCACGACTGCAAGGGGCCCTGGGGGACGAACCACGACGGCGCGGGCGACTTGGTCCAGCCATCGAGCCGGATGTCCACGGGCAACGGCCCGGTCCAGACCGGGCTTTCAAACGAGCCATTGGCGACGGGCACCGACGTGGACTGGGCCAGCGCCGACGCGCCACCCAAGACGGCAAGGATCGAGCGTCGGGAGAACGACATCATGGGACGAAGCATGGGGCAAAGCGTTGCGAATCACGCGAGAGGATGGCAAGCGCGCATCCCGAGGTTGTGGGTCGCCCAACACCAAGGGCGACCCCGTTTGCCGAAACCTGTCGTTCACGCGAAGCCCGGCCTTGTCGCGGGACGCGAACCGGGGCAAAAGAGGCCCATGAATCCCCCGGATCGGCGAACCGAGCGCGCCCACCGAGCGAGCGATGGAGGCCAAGGCCGACGCCACGCCCGCGCGGCGTGGTTGTTCACGGCCGTGGCCGCGTGCTTGGCGAGCCTCCAGGCCCACGCGGCCGCCGGCCTGTCCCTGGGGTTCCGGGACCGCGCGCCGAAGGTCGTGCTGAAGGGGCCCGACGCCGCCCAGCAACTGATCCTCAGCCACCCGGATGGATCCGACGCCACCCATGTCGCCCGCTGGAGCGTGGAGCCGGCAGGATGCGCGACGGTCGAGCCGGGCGGGCGCCTGCGCCCCCTTGCCGACGGGTCCGGCAAGGTGACGGCACGCCTCGCGGACGGATCGGAGGCATCGATCCCGTTCGAGGTCGTCGCGTACCACGAGTCCCAGCCCGTCCATTTCGCGAACCGTGTTGTCCCCATCTTCACCAAGTACGGCTGCAACGGCGGCGGCTGCCATGGCAAGGCGGCCGGGCAGAACGGCTTCCGTCTTTCCCTGCTCGGGTTCGAGCCGGAGGAGGATTACGAGCATCTCGTGAAGGAGGCCCGGGGCCGCCGGCTGTTTCCCGCCGCGCCGGAACGTTCGCTGCTCCTGACCAAGGCGGTCGCCCAGGTGCCCCACGGCGGCGGGAAGCGCATGGAGCCGGGCTCGGACGACTATCAGTTGCTCGTGCGCTGGATCCGACAGGGCATGCCCGTGGGCAAGGCGGACGCGCCCACCGTGGCCCGCCTGGAGGTCTTCCCTCCCATCCGAACCCTGCGGGCCGACGCCTCCCAGCAACTCGCCGTCACCGCCATCTACACCGACGGGTCGTCCGAGGACGTCACGCGGGGTTGCCTCTTCGAGGTCAACGACCGCGACCTCGCGCGCTCCGATGAAAAAGGCCTCGTGAAGGCCTTCAACCTCCCGGGCGAGTTCGCGGTCATGGTGCGTTATCAAGGCAAGGTCGGGACCTTCCGCGGCACCATCCCGCTCGGCGCGCCGGTCGCCTCCACCCCGCCCGTCCGCAACCTCGTCGATGAGTTGGTCTTCAAGCGGCTCCGAGAGGTCGGCATCCCGCCCAGCGGCATGGCCGACGACGCCACCTTCCTGCGCCGCGTGTCCATCGACATCGCCGGGCGCCTGCCGACCCCGGCGGAGGTGTCGGCGTTCCTTGCGGACCGGTCGGAGACCCGTCGTGACGCCGCGATCGACCGGTTGCTGGACAGCACGGACTACGCGGACTGGTTTGCGAACAAGTGGGCCGCGCTGCTTCGCAACAAGCGCAGCGAGGCCCGGCAGGCCCGGGGCACGCTCGCCTTCCATGGATGGATTCGCGACGCCTTGGCCCGCAACGTCCCCTACGACCGCTTCGTGCGGGACATCCTGACGGCGTCGGGTGACATGGGAGAGAACCCGCCGGTGGCGTGGTTCCGCCAGGTGACGACCATGCAGTCCCAGCTCGAGGACACCGCCCAGCTCTTCCTCGGCCAGCGCCTCCAGTGCGCCCAGTGCCATCACCACCCCTACGAACGTTGGAGCCAGCAGGACTACTGGAGCTTCGGCGCGTTCTTCGCGCAGGTCGGCCGCCGCTCCGGCAGCCAGCCCGGCGAGGACGCCATCGTCCACAAGCGGGGCATCGCCCAGGCCACCAACAAGAAGAACGGCAAGTCCGTCCGCCCCTCCGCCCTCGGCTCAGGCATGGGCGAGATGAGCCCCGACGACGACCCACGCGAGGCCCTGGCCGAGTGGATGACGTCGCCGCGCAACCCGTGGTTCGCACGCTCGTTGGTCAACCGGTATTGGAAGCACTTCATGGGACGCGGCCTCGTCGAGCCCGAGGACGACATGCGCGACACCAACCCCCCGACGCATCCGGAGCTGCTGGATGCGCTGACCGCCGAGTTCGTCCGCAGCGGCCACGACCTCAAGGCGCTGGTGCGGCTCCTCACGCGCAGCTCCACCTACCAGCTCTCCGCCGAGCCCAACGCGCACAACGCCCGCGACCGTCACCACTTCTCCCGCTTCTACCCGCGTCGCCTCGCCGCCGAGGTCCTGCTCGATGGCGTCCATGCGGTCGTCGGCGCGGAGTTGAAGTTCGACGGCCTTCCGGCTGGCACGCGGGCCGTTTGCCTGCCGGACAACAGCTTCAACGCCGGCTCGTACTTCCTGACGGTGTTTGGCCGTCCGGACGCCAGTTCGTCCTGCGAGTGCGAACGTTCCAACGACGCGTCCCTGAGCCAGGCGCTGCACTTGCTCAACTCCAAGGATCTCCAGGCCAAGCTCGGCGCCGATGCCGGCACCGCCGCCCGCCTCGCGTCCGACCCTCGCCCCGAGGAGCAACGCATCCGTGACCTCTACCTGCTGGCCCTGGGCCGTCCCCCGAAGCCGGAGGAAATCGAGCTCGGCCGCGAGCATGTCTCCAGGAAGGTGGCCAAGGCCGCCGACGACCCCGGCAGGGCGAAGGCCCGCCGCGAGGCCTTCGAGGACCTCGTCTGGGCCGTCGTGAACACCAAGGAGTTCCTCTTCAACCACTGACGCTCCCCGGCCAATGCCCGACGCATGGTCTCCGGCCCCGCCCCTCGCCCGTCCGCGAACGAGCCGCCGCCGCCTCCAACGATGGGTCGGCACGCCCGTCGCCGCGTGGCTCATGGGCTCGGCGATGGCCTCGGCGCAGTTGCCCCAGCCCGTCCTCAACACCGTCTTCCCACCCGCAGCCGCGCCGGGCACCACCCACGTCGTCTCCGTCCAGGGATCGGACCTCGACGAGCCCGTCGCCCTGCTCTTCGCTGACCCGCGCATTACGGGCCGTCCACGCCCCGGCGCGCCCAACGCCTTCGACGTGGTCGTGCCCGCAGAGCTGACGGCCGGCTTTGTGGACGTCCGGTTCGCCGGACGATTTGGCGTCTCCAACCCGCGCGTCTTCTGGGTCCACCACGCCCCCTCGGGCGCGCTCGCCACGACCAACACCACCGCCGCATCGGCCCTCCGCCTGGCCCCGGGAGCCTCCGCATGGGGCCGCGTGGCGACGGCGGGCTCGGCTTGGTTCTCGCTCGACGCCACGAAGGGCTCCCGCGTGATCGTGCGCGTCACGGCCCCCGAGATCGACTCGCGCCTCTCCCCCATGATCGTCGCCTCGGGCCCGGATGGCCGCGAATGGGCTCGCGTCAGGCGCTCCGGCATCCTCGACTTCGTCCCGTTGGCCGACGGCCCGGCCCGGATCCAGGTGCTCGACGCGCAGTTCCGAGGCGGCGACGACTCCTTCTTTCGCATCGAGCACGTCGTGGGCCCGCACGTGGACCTGGCGTTGCCCTGCGTGGTCCAGGCCGGCCAGACCAACCGCGTGACGCTCCTTGGCCGCCGACTTCCCGGAGGAATCCCCTCCTCGATGCAAGGCGGCGATGGCATCCGGCTGGAACACGTCCTCGTGGACGTCGTCGTCCCGGCTACGGCCGCTTCATCCCAGCCCTGGCCGGTGGATCAACTCCGCAGGGCGGCGTCGGCCTCGTGGACTCCCTGGGCATGGTCGTGGTCCACCACAAACGGCCCTTCCAATCCCGTCTTGCTGGCCGTCACCACGCTGCCTGTCGCCGCCCAACCCCTCCCCGAAGCCCATCCTTCCGCCTCGCGCGCGCCCTTCGTCGTGCCGGTCACGCTGCCCGTGGACGTGGGCGGTTGGTTCACGTCGCCGTCCTCGGGCGTGTCCTTCGAGGCCAAGAAGGGCGACACGTGGTGGATCGACGTCTCAGCCGATCGCCTCGGCCATGTCGTGGACCCGTTGGTCATCGTTCAGCGCGAGGAGTCAACCCGGGACCAACCCTCCCGCTGGACCGACGTCACGGAACTTCCCGAACTCGACGCCAACCCGGCCGCCGCCGAACTGAACGCCTCGTCACGCGACGCCGCCGGGCGATTCGAGGCGCCGCAGGACGGGCGTTACCGCGTCCTCGTGCGCGACGCGTTCAACCCGGGCCCCGCGTCCGCCCGGCGCCCGTTCCGCCTGACGATCCGCAAGCCATCGCCCGACCTGCGGGCATGGGCATGGGCGCAGCCGCCTCCGAAGTCGAACAACGACGACCGCCGCGCCCACGTCACCACACCCACCCTGCGCCGGGGTGGAACCGTGCCCGTGCGCGTGGGGATCGCACGGCTGGAGGGCTTGGATGGCCCGGTGGAGGTCGTCGCCTCGGGCCTGCCAAAGGGCGTGGCCGCATCCCGCGCGCTCATCCCCGCCGGGCAGTCTTCCGGGACGATCCTCCTCACCACGGCCGAGGACGCCCCCGCGACGTCGTTCATGCTGTCCTTGAAGGCGACCGCCACCCACGGCGATCGCCGCATCGAGCGCCCCGTGGCGTCCGGCGGCGTCCAATGGGCCGTGGCCGACTTCAACCAGGAACCCATCGCCTCGCGCCTGCACCAGGCCCTGTGGGTCGGCATCGCGCCCGAGCACGAGCCCGTGTCCGTCGTGGCGACGGGCGCGGAGGTGTTGGAGGCGAAGGCGGGCAGCAAGCTCACGGTCCCGGTCCGCATCCAACGTCGTTACGAGTTCACCGGGGCCTTCAACCTCAAGCCCGCCGGCCACCCTGCCCTCGACAAAGCCAAGGACGTCGCCGTCCCCGAGAAGGCCACCAACGCCGTCGTCGAGATCGCGCTCGCAGAGGCCGCGTTGCCGGAGGGCGAGCACGTGCTGTGGCTCCAGGGCCAGGTCGCCGGCAAGTACCGCAACCAACCCGAGGCCGTCGTCGCCGCGCAAGCAGCCCTCAAGACCGCCAAGGACGCCGTCGCCGCCGCCACCGCCACCGACAAGCCCAAGGCCGAGCAACGCGCCAAGGACGCCGAGGCCGCCCTCAAGTCGGCCGAGGAACGCGCCAAGCCACGGGACGCCACCGTGGGCGTCTGGTCGGCCCCGTTCCGCGTCCGGATTCTTCCCGCCAAATGAACGCCATCATGCTCCAAGCGATTCCCGGGCTTTCATGGGGTGCCCGCATGCTGGTCGCCCTCGGGTTTGCCATCGCGGCCGTCCACGCCGCCGACCCGCCCGCCGCCAACGCCGTGCTGCGCGTCGTCCGCCCCGCCAAGGCCGACCCCGTGGACTTCGCACGAGACGTCCTTCCCTTGCTACAAGGCAACTGCCTGCCTTGCCACAACCGGACCACCAGCAAGGCGGACCTGCTCCTCGAAACCCCCGCCGACATGCTCCGCGGCGGCGAGTCCGGGCCCGCGCTGGTCCCAGGCAAGGCGTCCGAGTCGTTGCTGTTCCGCATGTCCACCCATGAAGCGCGCCCGCGCATGCCGCCCAAGGACAACAAGGTCAACGCCGTGGACCTGACCCCCGAGCAACTCGGCTTGCTGGCCTCATGGATCGACCAAGGAGCCAAGGATTCCCAGCACCGCTCCGTGGCCATCGCCTGGGAAGCCACCGCCGACCGCATCCGCTCCATCTATGGGCTGGCGACGACGCCCGACGGCGCGTGGGTGGCCGTGGGCAACGGCCAACGCCTCCGCGTGCTGGACGCCGACGCCGGGACGGTCTTGCAGGAATTGTCCGACCCCGCCCTCGGCTCGCCCGCCGCCGCGCATCGCGACCTCGTCAACGCCGTCGCCTTCAGCCCCGATGGCTCGTGGGTGGCGTCGGGCGGCTATCGTGAAGTCAAGCTGTGGCGCCGAAGGCTTCCCACGGTGCAATGGACGCCCGGCTCGATGCCCGTCGCGAGCGCATTTCCCAAGGAGCCCTTGCCCGCTCCCGCCGGACCTGCGCGGGCGCTTCGGCTCCAATCCAACGGTGTCCCCGCCATCCTCGGGACCCAGGCACCCCAGCCCGAGGTCTGGGCCGCGCTTCCCATGGGACCGCGGCTTCCCTCCCACGACCCGGCCCGGTCGCGAGCCTTGGCCAAGGCGGAGCTGGACGCCGCCAAGTCGGCGCTCGAGTCCGCCGAGAAGGAAGCCAAGGCGCAGGACGAACGCTGGACCAAGGCCGTCGAGGCCCTCGCCACCGCCGAGCGCGGTCGCAACACCAAGGCCGAGGCCCTCGCCAAGCTCAAGGGAGCCGCGTCCATCGCCGAGGCCATTGTGTCGCGGGCACGATTCAACCACGCGTCCACCAACGAGCTGAAGACGCTCCAGGAAAAGGCCGCCGCCGCCGCCAAGGCCATCGAGCCCGGCGAGAAGGAATGGACGACCGCCCAGAACAAGCTCGACGCAGCCGGTGAGGAGCATCGACTCGCCGGGATCGGCAAAAGCCGCGCGCATTTCAACCTGGCCATCGCCAAGGAACGCATGACGGGAGCCCGCGCGGAATGGGACCGGGGGCTTCCCCCCCCTGCCGCATGGCCTGCAACGCAGGCCGCCGCCTGGTCCACCAACGGCTCTCGTTTGGCCATCGCCGCCGGGAACCAGGTCCACGTGTGGGCTACGGACGACGCCTCCCGGCGTCCAAGCTCCATCGCCTCCGGCAAGGATGGGGCCACCGTGCCCGCCGCACGCTGGATCGCCTCGATCGAAACCGAGGTTCCCGCAGATCGCCTGGCCTTCGAGAAGGACGGCCTCCGCATCGGGCGCAGTGCCCGGGGCGACTCGGCCTGGGTCGAGTTCGAGCCCCGTTGGGCCCTGGAGCGCACCCTGGGGACCGGCGGCGACGACTCGCCCATCACCGACCGCGTCAACGCGCTGGCGTTTCGACCGGACGGGCTCCGCCTTGCCAGCGGCTCCGGCGAGCCCACGCGCGGGGGGGAGATTCGCGTTTGGGATCCATCGTCCGGCAAGCATGTCTTCGGCCTCACCAATTGCCACAGCGACGCCGTCCTCGCCCTCGCGTGGTCCCCGGACGGGCTGCGCATCGCGTCCGGTGGAGCCGACCGCATGGCGAGGGTGTTCGACGTCTCGGACGGCCGGCAAACGGCGACGTTGGAGGGGCACACGGGCCATGTCCTGGCGGTTTCGTGGCGCGCCAACGGCCGGGTCATCGCCACCGGCGGCGCCGATGCAGCCGTGAAGTTCTGGACCCTGGGTTCCGCCGACAAGGCCAAGACCGCGTCGGGCCTGGGCAAGGAGGTGGTCGGGCTATGCCATCTCGGGACCGACGGGGACGTCGTGGCCTTCGCCGGCGACCGCGAGCCGGTGCGCGTGACGGAGGCGGGCGAGAAACCCGCCACGCTGGCCCCCGCCAAGGACTTCCTCCATGCGGCCGCCGCCACAGCCGACGGCCTGCGCGTCCTGGCCGGCGGCCAGGACGGCGTGACACGCATCTGGGACGTGAAGGAAAAGAAGATCGTCCGCGAACTCGCGCCCTAGTGGCCCATGATCTAAGCCGGAACGATTCAGTTGGGAGGGAAGTGATTGCGAAGCAGATGCTTGCGCAAGCCGAGGAGTGAGCGAGGCGCGGGCCGGCACGAGGCCCGTAACGAGCGAAGGACGAAGGATTTGCGCGAGCAGATCGAGCCAGCACGACCGACCCAACTGAATCGTCCTGGCTTAGGCGGGGCGTGGAATGGCTGCGAAGGGATAGACACCGGGCCGACATCAACCCCTCCTTCCGGAATACGAATAGCCCCAGCAAGCCAGCTCTCTCGTTGGCGCCGCTTTCACGCCGGACGCCCCGAATGAATCACGTGGATGCCCGAGTTCAAATCGGGGACGTCCGGACAAAA